>JAZBOI010000296.1:0-8043 GCA_036351095.1 Bacteroidales bacterium
AGTTCATCACCCTGGCCTTCAAAAACATAAACCCTCTGACCATTCCTGCTGAAGACCTGGACATAGATGCTCCTTAGGGACCTGTTATCAACATAAAAGAAGTCGTTTATACCGTCACCATCGGGTGTGAATACATTGGGGATATTGAGAGACGAAGGTTCCACCGTGATTTTAAGACTGGTGGAATCGCTGCAAAACTGGTCACTTTCAATAAACAGGCTAAGGGTATAAGTGCCGGGTATATAGTAGGTATGTGAATGGGGATCAGCCAGGTATGAAAGAGAGTCATCCCCGAATTCCCACCTGTAGGTGCTTGCACGGACTGAATTGTCAGTTATGATTACCTCAAGGGGTGCTTCCCCCTGGTTCGGATCGACTTCGAAATCTGCTTTTACATGAATCGATTCGTAAAAGAAGGATGAATCAGCCGTGCAGCCAAAGCTGTCAACAACATGAAGATTATACCATACATCCTCAAGGGGAGGATTAAAAGTCTGGGGATTTAATTCGAGTTCGGGATAGGGAATGGATGATTCGGGATTAGATGACCACCTGAAACTTAAATCATTGGCTAGCATTATCGGGTTCCCGCTGTTTACATCGGCATAGTAAAAGGTATCTGTTGCCGCATATCCTGAGAGGGCAACATAATTACATTTGAAATCGCGGAGGCCGGCATGGGAAATGGGACTGTCAAGGTGCACCCAGGCCGTAAGCACGGTGTCATAGCCTGTGCCGTCCGAAATCTCAACCCTGTAGCCTCCTTCTTCCAGCCCGCTGATCTCCGAGCTCATCACACCCACATCCTGGCTTACAGCTATTGAAAAATCAGAGGATGAGTCATTCCATTTTGTCCATACGAAGTCAAAGGGTCCCGTTCCTCCAGGGCTGACGGCAAGAAGGGTGCCTTTCACATTGCCGTCAGAGTTACAAAAGATAAAAACCGGGTCATTATCAGCTGTTGAGGCATAATCGGTATACCTTGTCGAGCTTGAGCCGGGTGCTGTTATCTGGGCATTGGCAACCAGCGCAAACGCCAGGAGTATTATTGTGGTGCGGATTTTCACTTTGTTTCTTCTCTTTCTCAGAAAAATAACGGGCATGTCCTTTATTTGGTATATCCGTTTGCAAGTATAATAAATGTCCTCCTGCCGCGCAAGATATCACATCCCCTTTGATTGTTGATAACTTGGTGTTTCTTGCCCTTGGCGCTTTTATGTATTAATATCTCTTTTAGTACCTTTGTGATCACTTTAAACCCGGGTTTTTTCAGATGACAGTTAAATATCTTGATGAACTGAATGAGGCACAAAAAACGGCCGTCGTCAATACCGACGGACCCTCTCTTGTTATTGCCGGTGCAGGGTCGGGAAAGACCAGGGTGCTGACATACAGGATAGCACACCTGCTGAACAAAGGGGTGCCCGCACATTCCGTCCTGGCCCTCACTTTTACCAACAAAGCCGCCAGGGAGATGAAAGAGCGGATAACAGCTATTGCCGGATACAATAACAGCAGGTACCTCTGGATGGGAACATTCCACAGCATATTTGCCAGGATATTGAGGAGTGAAGCTGATAAACTGGGTTATCCTTCATCTTACACCATATACGATGCCACCGATAGTCGCAGCCTGATAAGGACAATTATCAGGGAAATGGGACTTGATGACAAGGTTTATAAACCTGCAGCCGTGGCATCCCGGATATCGGCAGCAAAGAACAACCTCCTGACGGCCCGGGAATATGCATCAAACAGTTCAATAAGGACAAGGGACAGTATGGCAAAAGTCCCGATGCTGTCTGAAATATACCTGAGGTATGCTTCCAGGTGCTATAAGTCGGGAGCCATGGATTTTGACGACCTGCTCATAAATACCAACATACTTTTCAGGGATCATCCCGATGTGCTTGAAACATACCAGGAGAGGTTTAAATATATACTGGTTGATGAGTACCAGGATACCAATTATGCCCAGTATCTGATCATCAAAGGATTATCTGCGAAACACCGCAACCTCTGTGTGGTTGGGGATGATGCACAGAGTATTTATTCATTCAGGGGCGCACGCATAGAGAATATCCTCAATTTCAGGAATGACTACCCTGATTATGCACTCTATAAGCTTGAAAGGAATTACAGGTCGACAAAAACAATAGTTGATGCGGCAAACAGCATTATCCTCCATAATAAAGGACAGATAAGTAAAAAAGTCTATTCAGAGAATATCCAGGGTAACAGGATACGCCTGATGGAGTCAATGACGGATGGTGAGGAAGGGTTCAGGATCGCTTCCGATATCTTCGACCGCAGTATATCCGAGCAGGTCAAATGGGAAGAGTTTGCCGTGCTTTACCGGACAAATGCGCAGTCGAGAATTTTCGAGGAAACATTCAGGAAGAAAAATATTCCTTATAAGATATACGGGGGACTGTCATTTTATGAGAGGAAGGAGATAAAAGACATACTGGCATACCTGAGAATGATAATAAACCCGGGAGATGAGGAAGCACTCAGGCGTACAATCAATTACCCCAGGAGGGGAATCGGAAAAACCACCGTCGACAGGATATTCGAAGCAGCCGCATCCGGTCAACACACGGCATGGGAGATTATTTCAAACCCGTCGGCATACTCTTCATTGCTGACACCTTCAACCTGGAAGCGTGTGAAGGTATATACAGACCTGGTAAGTTCACTTGCCTCAGAATGTTCATCTGAAAATGCATATGATGCGGCAATGAAGGCAGCTACAGCAACAGGTATAATGAAAGAGCTCAGGGAGGGGGAGACACCCGAGGAAGTGAGCAGGTATGAAAACCTGCAGGAACTGCTGAATGCTATAAGGGAATTTACCGATGAAGCTGAAACCAATGGAGAACCCAGCGGACTTGCATCCTACCTCGAATCGGTGGCACTGCTTACAGACAGGGACACTGAGAAGGAAGAAGACAGGAACAAGGTTACGCTTATGACCATGCACTCGGCCAAAGGGCTTGAATTCAGGCATGTTTATATTGCAGGACTCGAAGAAAATCTTTTTCCTTCGGTAATGTCCCTGTCAGAAAGCACCGGGCTGGAAGAAGAGAGACGGCTTTTCTATGTTGCCATTACAAGGGCAAAGGAACAGGCAACCCTGAGCTATGCCCTCAACAGGTATAAATGGGGCAAGCTGGAAAACTGTAAACCCAGCAGGTTCCTTGCAGAGATTGATGAGGATTACCTTGAATACCCTGACAACAGGGCGAAAAATACCAGGATCAGTTCAGACAGGGCTAAGAGATATCCTGACCGCGGACAGGGTGGCCTGAGCGAAAGGAAAACGGGCTATGAAGCTTTTCCCGGCAGGAACCTGAAAAGAGTAGGGTCATCGTCTGCTTTAAATACCGGCAACAACCAGCCTGCGGTGGAGGCAGATCTTAAAAAAGGTGCAATAGTCTACCACGACCGTTTCGGGCGGGGTACAATAATATCGATTGACGGTGAAGCACCAAATACTACCGCACTGGTCAACTTTGATAAATCGGGGGAAAAGAAACTGCTGCTCAGGTTTGCAAGGCTTAAACTTCCGGAAAATTAAAAAAGGGGAAACCATTTTTCAGGCTTCCCCCGGTCAGGTATAAAAAACAGGTGTTATTTGTACTACGCTGATTCAGGTAAGTCAGGTAGTTCACCTTTCACTGTAAGAACATCGTTGTAAAGGGCGGCAAAGGAACCCGAAACCCACATGATAGCCGGGAAAATTCCTATTATTAGCATTAACAGGCCAAATAATATTATAAAGAATGATACCAGCCCCATTGCGAAAATAGTCCATCCGTATCCTTTCGTCAGCCTCCAGCTTTCCTCCACCGCTGTTATAGCATCCATCTTTTTGTCCATTACCAGGAAACTGACAAAAGTAAGCCGGCAGGCAACTATAATACCCGGTATAATAAGCATAATCAAACCAATCATGACAAGGGCAAAAACCAGTAAGTTAGCCAGTATTATTGGAAGATAGTTCTCGCTAAAGCCGCTTACCAGGTATTTGAAATCAATCTTCTGCTTTCTTACCGCATGTATAAATATCAGGTCGGCACCATAATCAAATACGGGAATAACAAGAAAGGCATAGGCTAAGGCGAAAAGGCCGAAAAATGCAACAAACAGATTAAAGCCACCCAGTTCCACGGTAATTCTCACAATCTGTGTGGGAGCCTGTATGACCGCCACAACAATAATAACCAGGAAGAGGGGGAGGAAATTTTCTCCCAGCAATTCAATGCCCCTGGAAAAACTCCTTCCGAAGGAGGGTCGCAGATTGTTATTTTCTGAATTTTCCATTTCTGATATTTATTTGATTCACCAACAAATATATGCTGATCTGTAAAATCAGACTTCATACCAAAGTATTGTTCTGAAAATATCCTACTTTAGTATTCACTTTACAACCAAAGTAGTGAGTATTTTTATCGCATCAACCGTAAAACCGGAAATGCTCAACACAATTTCATACATAATTTTTGCATTGTCAGTCGGCCTTACCCTGCTCGGACTGCTCACATCGGTGCGACTGAGGAAAGAATATCAGAATGGCTTTACCTCCGCGTTAATTTATTTCCAGATATTCGCTTACACTTTTGGCTTCTATGCTATATGGGGACAGGTCTTTGTTGATAAATGGCTTGCCGAATACCTGCCAGTTGAAATAATGAGCAGGCTTATCACTTACCAGGCAATTATCGGACTGCCATTTATGATACTGAGCTGGTACATGATGATAAGATTCGCAATGTTGCTGCAGATGTATAAGGTGAGCAGTATATTTTCAACGGTCTTCTTTACTGTAGCCGGGGCAGGACTGGCACTGTTAATTTTTCTTGCCTTTGATTACGAGAAAGAAACACGGCAGTTATATATATACTATTATATCACCCTGGGCATACTTTCACATATCCTGACGGGAGCAATAATGTATGCAAGGCCTGTGAGCAAAACCAGGATAAACAGGAAGAAGCTTAACCTGCTGGCCACCCTTGTTATAGCATCAGGTTTGCTGCAATCATCCATACTTTACTTCTTTGATGTAAGTGGTTATATAGCGTTGGTGATAGTGATAGTGTACTTTTCATGCTATGCATTCATCCCACTTATACTGAGGTACCATGGTATTCTTGATTCCTATATAAAGACAGGCGAGGACGAAGTAAATTTTGACGACTTCTGCAGTCTATATGAGATATCCCAGAGGGAGAAGGAAATAATAATGGAATTATACAAGGGGAAAACAAACAGGGAAATAGCCGATAGTCTGTTTATCAGTCTACAGACCGTAAAAGACCATACCCACCGCATCTATATCAAAACCGGTATGCGCAACAGGGTGGAACTGGTTAACCGTATAAGGAATATTTCAACCTGATCAGGCACGCATTTGCCTCTACTGCCAGGCCCCTATGATAATGCCCATAACTGTAAGGGCTACAACACTGTAAAGTCCATTGATCAGGAACAGGGAAAGGGGTTTTCTTTCAAAAAGGTAAGTAACACCCATGAACGCCATTACCCAGAAAGCACCTGCCATAAAACCTGCGGCGGCACCGAAACCTGCACCAGCATCCGGCCCCAGGTACATAGCAAGGGAGAAGGATGCAAGTAACATTAAAAGGAAGGCCAGGCCAAAGATCTTGAACATACTGGCCCCTTTAAGGGATTCGTCCGTAAATTTGTTTGCCTTCATCCATGGTTTCTGAAACATGAGGGCCGAGTACCATAGTGAACCAATAATAAATGAGCTGATTGCAGCTACTATTATTGCAAGCCAGTTAAGATTACCGAATGCTGATTCCATGATGTATTAGTTTGGTATTCAACTAAATTAAACAATCTACTGTATGCTATTGTTCACAGGGATTGGATTTTAGCGGTTTTGGAATTGAATAGATATTGAAGTTTACCGGTATAAAACTGGTCCTTTGAATTACTGGTGGCCATAAATTCAACATAGGCAGGGTAGAGTTGCCAGCTTCAGACTGATTAAGTTTAGCTTACCGGTCTATATAGGCCGTTCACCGATTTTAATAGAAATTTAACGTAAAAAACTTTGGGAACTCGAAAAGTTTTATCATTATTGCACCTCCTAAAAAAAGTGATGGATATAAGGGAAAGAATTATACAGGCAGCAGCAGTTTTGTTCATGAAATATGGTATCAGGGCGGTTACCATGGACTCGATAGCCAACCATCTTGGTATGTCTAAAAGAACCATATATGAGCAATTTGCAGACAAGGATGAGTTGCTGATGAGCGTGATGGAGAATATGGCTGCAAGGCAAAAAGAATCATTCCGGGGAATAATGGATACGGCCGGCAATGTGATTGAAGCTTTATTTGAGATATTGCGTATTGCAACCCTTCATTTCAATAATACAAATCCCACTTTTTTTGTGGATCTTAACAAATATCATTACAAAGTATATGAAAGAATATGCCAGAAAGGGGACATAAAGAATTATGAAATGTCACTGGCAATGTTACGCAGGGGGATTGATGAGAAAGTATTCAGGGATGATATAAATGTTGAAATTGTAAACATAGGTATTCACGGTGCCCTTGATATTACCCGGGAAAATGAAGAGTTGTCAGAAGGTAAGTATTCAAGGTTTGAGATACTTGACAACCTGCTTTTTAATTACCTCATTGGTATTTCCACTTCCAAGGGACAGGAACTTATTAATAAATATAAAGAACAGAAAAAACTTGAATTAAATGTATAGAATGATGAGAACAGGATTATTAAGTATAATCATGGTGCTGGCACTGGGTAACACACTCCCTGCACAGGAACCTGACACTGTCCTGACCCTGTCGTTACAGGAAGCACAGGAGTATGCGGTACAGCATAATAAAATGGTCAGGTCCTCGGAGTATGATGTCAGGGCCGCCGAGATGTCAAAATGGGAAGTAATTTCAAACGGACTGCCCAGGGTTGATGGCAGCGGGTCTCTTAATGACAACCTTAAACTGATGACAACATTGCTTCCCGGAGAAATCATTGGTCAGCCCGGGGTAAAAGTCCCCGTGCAATTCGGCTCGAAATATAACAGCTCTTACGGCATACAGGCTACACAGATGATATTTAATGCGCCTTATTTTGTAGGGATACAGACTGTTAAGCTGGCTGAAAAAATGAGTGTGCAATCGCTTGAAAAATCAGAGATTGATATCAGGGAGCAGGTTATCAATACCTATTACCTCATTTTGATCTCCCGCGAATCAATAGACATACTCAATGGCACCAGTGAGAACCTGAGAGAGGTTTACAGGTCAACAAAAACAATGAAGGAAGTAGGGATGGCCGAGGAGACTGATGTTGACCAGATGCTTTCAAATGTAAGGGGACTGGAAACAAATGTACGTAGTATGGAGAGGAACCTGGAATTCAGCTATAATATGCTGAGATTCCAGCTTGGAGTTGATATGGATGCAGAAATAAATCTTACCACCGAGCTTGATGACCTCCTGCAGGAGGCCGGCATAGAAGCTCTCCTTGAGAGTGATTTTAATATCAGGGAACACATTGACTTCAGACTCATTCAAAGCCAGGTGGAAATGGAAGAGCTGAGCCTGAAAAATGAGAAAGCAAGTATTTTGCCTTCTCTCTCTGCTTTCTATTCATGGAACAAGAATGGCATGGGGGATAAGTTGAATGACCAGCAGTGGTTTCCAAATTCAATGCTTGGCTTCCAGGTCTCTATACCCATATTTGCCAGCGGCCAGCGTTATTCAAGGATCAGGCAGGCACAGATAAACCTTGAGAAAGCACGTAACAACAAAAGCATGGTTTCGGACCAGTTGCTTCTGCAGGAGAAGCAATTACGATACAACCTTATAAATGCACGTGACCAGTATACTACGCAGAAGGAAAATGTTGAGGTTGCCTACCGGGTTTATGAAAGCATTGAAAACAAATACCGGCAGGGTGTGGCCTCAAGCCTCGACCTGACACAGGCACATAATAATTACCTGCAGGCCGAGAGCGATTACATCAGCAGCCTGATGG
>JAZBOI010000297.1:0-7048 GCA_036351095.1 Bacteroidales bacterium
CCAGTTGTAAAGGATGTACATAAGGCTGTGGCAGCAGTTGGTCACGACACTAAACTATTTAAGGCTGAAGATGCCGTCTATGACAAACTGCCTGCATGCTGCAAATATGAGCGTGTTGAGATAGCAGAGAATAAATAGAGGGCGTATTAACGTTTTCTGGAGGATGCGGGTTTACCAAAGCCCGCATTCTTGTTTTCTGGCTATTAATTAGATTGTTTTTCCGATCCAGTTAATCAGGAAGGCTGTTATCCAGGCAAACACGAAGGGATATACAGCAGAAAAGATTGTCCATTTATATCTTGCGGTTTCTTTTTTTATAGCAATTAATGCACCCATACAGGGGAAATAAAGCAGGATAAAAACGAGGAAGCCAAAATAGGTAATAAGCGGTGTTTCATTTTCAGTACGTGAATTTCTTAGTTTCTCAACCAGTGTAATACTATCGTCTCCGGAGTCTGAACCGGCCTGGTATAGAATACCCATTGAACTGACCACTACTTCCTTGGCCATAATACCTGTAAGTATACTTACTGACATTCTCCAGTCAAAACCCAGTGGCTCAAATACCGGTTGCACTAATTTGCCTATCCGGCTGATATATGATTGCTCAAGGAGTGCAGTTGTCTCCATCGATTCGTAAATATCTTCATTACCGGGGTTCTCAGATATCATACTTTCATACTTGTCTGTAATCTCCTTATCGCGCGGAAAATAACCGAGCGCCCAGATGACAACAGAAGCGAAAAGAATTATTGTGCCCATTTTTTTAAGGAAGTGAGATGTTTTAAACCAGGTATGCTTCAGGACTGAGCGTAAGGTAGGCATCCGGTAGGGGGGCAGCTCCATAACAAAGGGAGATTCTGTTTTACGGAAGACGGTTTTGTTCAGTATAAGTGCAGTTATAAGGGCAGCCAGTATCCCTATTGCATAAATTGAGAAAAGCATTATTGACTCATAATGAGGAAAAAACGCACTGATAAACAGAACATAAACAGGAAGCCTGGCACTGCATGACATAAAAGGAGTAATAAACATTGTTATCAGCCTGTCCCTCTTACTGTCGATTGTCCTTGTGGCCATAATGGCGGGAACGTTGCAGCCAAAGCCCATCAGAAGGGGTATGAATGACTTGCCGTGCAGGCCGGCATGGTGCATTACCTTATCCATCAGGAAAGCTGTGCGGGCCATATAGCCTGAATCTTCCAGAAGTGATATAAAGGCAAAGAGTATAATTATATTTGGCAGGAATACCATGACACCTCCAACACCGCCTATTACCCCGTCAGAAAGCAGACTGGCCGCAAGACCCGGCTCCATGTTAGCAGAGATTAAGCCTGAAAGCCTTCCGAAGAGGCTTTCGATCCAGGCCATAGGTAAATCTCCCAGCCTGAAGGTTGTGAAAAATATAAACCATATGATACCGAAAAAAACAGGTAATCCCAGCAATTTATGTGTCAGCACACGGTCTATCTGCTGCGATATACTTACTTTTTGCTTCCTTTCAGGTTCATATGTTTCGGCCAGGGCACCTTCAATAAATCCATAGCGCATATTGACGACTTCATTGCTTATATTATTCTTTAGCAGTGTTTCAACCTGGTCCCTTTTCCTGTTTGCAAAATTCATTACGCTGCCATTTATGCCCCTGGGTAATGAAAGTATACCGCCTGGATCATTCTCCAGTATGCGTATTGCGTTCAGACGACTCAGTCTCTCCTGCTGACCGGTGTGCCCGTTTACCATTGAAATGATACTATCGATCGCATCATTTATCTCCTGCCCGTAATTAAGCCTGGTCTGCCTGACCGTTTCATCTTTCCCCTCGTAGACCTTTATTATGGTTCTGTACAATTCTCGCAGTCCTGTTCCTTTTGAACCCACTGTTGGGATAAAGGGAATTCCCAGCATCCCGCCAAGTGTTTTATGATCCAGCTTAGCTTTATTTTGTTTCAGTTCATCGTACATATTAATGGCAGCTACAGTTTTTCTACCTGCATCTATAAGCTGTGTGGTAAGGAATAGATTGCGTTCGAGATTGCCGGCATCAACCACATTAAGCACCAGGTCAGGTTTATTATACAGCAGGTAGTCTGTCACAAACATCTCCTCGGGTGAGTAAGCCTTCAGTGAATAGGTTCCCGGCAGGTCAATAAGGTTTATACGGTAGTTGTCTATAATTAGCCTGGCCTCACGTGCTGCTACTGTAACACCTGCATAGTTAGCTACCCTTTCCCGTGATTTTGTGGCATAGTTGTATATTGTTGTTTTTCCACAGTTTGGGTTGCCTACCAGGGCCACATTAATGGTCCGGGGCCGGTCCGAATGCTGGCAGTTTCCTCTCATTCTTTTTTTTCTGCCCTGGCCCTGGATGTGATGGCAGGAAGGAGGCACTGTATTGACCAGCTTATCTGATATATCAACATTTATTGCTGCTGCGTCCGCTTTACGAATAGTAAGCTTGTATCCCATTATTTCATACTCAACAGGGTCTCTGAGAGGAGCTGCTTTTATGGCCTTTACCTTCTGGCCCTTTATGAAACCCAGCTCATTGAGCCTGTCCTTTATTCCTCCGTTACCGCTTATCCCGGTTATATATGCTTCCTGTCCTGTTATTAACTGTGATAAATTCATTCTTAGCTGACAATCATTAGCCTGATAATTCCAGGCAACAAGAGATATCCTTCCTGTTTAAGGAATTCACGAAAATACCAGATTATTATTAAGCTGGGAATCCCCAGAAATGATGCTTTTTTGATGTATTTTCCCTATAAAAGGGGAGGAGGAGGCTGTTATTCCCTGTTTAGTGGAATGATTTTATTTGATATAGCATAAATAGTCAGACCCGGTAAACTCCTGATTCCTGTTTTTTCGGCTATGTTTTTGCGATGGCTTATAACGGTGTGAATGCTGATATTCAGCTCACCGGCAATTTCCTTGTTGGAAAGTCCCCTGACAAGGAGGATGAGCACGTCTTTCTCCCTCTTGCTCAGATCGTCCCGCACTTTATCTGTCTTACTACTGTGAAACCTGTCGATCTTTTTGAATATAAGATCATTAGTGTCTGTTATGTAGATCAGGTCATCAAATTCATTGATTAACTTCGTATCAATAAATGAGTAGACAAGCGCCAGCCATGAGGTATTTTTATGCTTGCTCCTGAGTTTTAAAAATTGCCTGTTCCTGTTGATGATGCTACCGGGATTGAGTATCGCAATATTTATTTTGACCCTTATCATCAGGATATCAAGCTCATCAATATTCTCTGTCCTGTAAAAGGAAATGTAATCGCCATACCTGTACAGTATATTTGTAAGACCTTCATAAATGATATCTGATTCACCGGTAACCGCTATATTGATCCTGTTCTTTTTCATATTTTCTGTCCCTCTAATCTTTCAACAACGGGGAGCAGTATTTTTTCTTCTATCATTGAATGTATTGTCAGGTCGTACTCCAGTTCAAACAGGCTGATAAGCAGGCGCCTCCTGAGAGGTAATTCGTTCTTTATGGAAATATGCTTTAAGAGAAGGTTCTTAAGGTCGGTTAGTTTTGTTTCTATATCTGTGTGATGCTCACTATACTCGTGGGCTGAGAATTCTTCTTTCAGGCCTGTCTCTTTTTTATTGTTGAGCCGGCAGAAATATGGAAATGCTGTCTCATCTTCATAGTCAAGATGTTCGAGCACCTCATTGAAGTAATCACTGAAGAATGTGCTGATCAAGTCGATATCAGATGAGGGATTTGTTCTTCTGAGATCGGAGATATAATTGCTGATTTCCGGGTATTTGTCGTTTTTATAGTACTTATGGCTGTTGCCTAAAAACCTTATTATCAATGATATATCTGTAATATGGTCCAGGTCTTTTACAGAAGGATAGAAACCATTGTAGAGGTTCGCTATAAGCAATACTGCCCCGGGGTCCAGTTTATTGATGCTGCAAATTTGATCAATGGTTTTCTCCTCCACCACGAAATCGACCTCAAGATGCTCAAGGAATAAGAGCAGCATCGGGTTTTCGTTAATAAGACCCGATAGTTTTGCATCCTTCTTTATATGTGTTTTGGTTGTCCGGTACATAACAGTTCTTTTTACAAAAATATATTTTATTTTAGAACCGCATTAATTTTATAAGGTATGGATCCACTGTCGCTATTCTCAACTGTGTTCATAACCATGGCTCTGCTTTTTTACAGTCTCGGGGTCTGGGCCGAAAGGATAATAAAATACCTTAAACCATGGCATGCCGTGGTGTTCTGGATCGGTTTTACTTTTGACATAAGTGGCACTTTCCTGATGCACCTGATGGCCGATGGTCACTTTAACCTGCTTGATACACATACACTCACAGGTCAGATTGCTCTCTGGCTGATGCTGGCTCATGCAATCTGGGCAACAATAGTGGTGAGAAAGGATAAACAGGCACTCAGGCTGAAATTTCACCGTTACTCCCTTATCGTATGGCTAATCTGGTTGATCCCTTATTTCGGGGGTATGATCATGGCAATGAAATGATTTGTTTGTAAGCAAATTTTTATGAGATCCGGGCATGCCTTCGCCGTCATCACTCTGTAAGCTTTTACCAGGCTAATGATTATTCTGTTACACCGAGGAGCCTTTAAGTTGATTCGGCGACTGAGAGCCACTGGTTCCCTCCGGGCTACTTATTCGCAGTCCTATTTCCAGTTCTTTTTGAATCTTAGTGCCACGTTAACAAGGGCTATCATAACCGGCACTTCCACAAGTGGACCGATAACCGCAGCAAAAGCTTCTCCGGAATTCATGCCGAAAATGGCTATTGCAACCGCTATGGCAAGCTCAAAATTATTACTGGCAGCAGTGAATGAAAGAGTTGTAGATTGTTCATAGTTAGCTCCTACCTTCTTGCTCATAAAGAATGAGAGGAAGAACATCACAATGAAATAGACTAACAACGGAATTGCAATGAGCACAACATCAAGGGGTATCTTTATTATATATTCACCCTTCAATGAAAACATTACGATTATTGTAAACAAAAGGGCAACCAGTGTGACCGGGCTGATTTTAGGTATGAACTTAGTATGATACCACTCTTTGCTTTTTACCCTTATTAGTATAAAACGGGTCAGAAATCCTGCGAAGAAGGGTATTCCAAGGTAAATCAATACACTTTCGGCGATCTGGCCAATTGTGATGTTTTCTACAGCCGCATTTGTCGGAACACCGAACCAGCCTGGAAGTACAGCTATAAAGACATAGGCATATAAAGAGAAGAACAGTACCTGGAAGATAGAGTTGAAAGCCACAAGGCCGGCAGCATACTGTGTATCGCCTTTGGCCAGGTCATTCCACACTATCACCATCGCTATACACCTGGCCAGCCCTATCATTATAATCCCGTACATGTAGGGGAGGTTCGCATTATTCTCACCGGGAAAGAGCTTGAAAAAGACTATCGCCAGTGCAAACATAAGTACAGGTCCTATTAGCCAGTTCTGAATAAGTGATAAGGTGAGTACTTTATAATTTCTGAAAACATCACCAAGTTCTTCGTACCTGACCTTAGCCAG
Organism: Bacteroidales bacterium; assembly: GCA_036351095.1. Classification (GTDB taxonomy): domain Bacteria; phylum Bacteroidota; class Bacteroidia; order Bacteroidales; family VadinHA17; genus UBA9300. Next base: position 5,551 of record JAZBOI010000297.1, read on the forward strand.
GGGAGGGTACATCATCAGTATCAGGCCTATGGCAATAGGCAGGTTGGTTGTGCTGTCAGGACTTGATTTAAGTGACTCCCAGAATTCAGCTATTGCAGGGAAGAAGTAGCCCGACAGAACCCCAACTGCCATGGCCAGGAATATCCACAATGTAAGGTAACGGTCTAAAAATTTGAGTCGCGGTTTTGACGGCATCTTTTGTTTCTTTTATTGTTATCCATTATTTCGTAGCGGTCACAGTAATGCTCAGTACACCTGCCTGCTTCTTTTTGAAATCTTCCAGTTCAGTACTGTTCAGGTATTTCAACAAAAAATCATCAGGGATCTTTATTTCTTTGCGTTTTCTTGTTCTGATATTACTAAATCCCTGTTGCTCTATTATTTCCAGGTATGCAGAAAGCTGAATTGCTCCTGAAATGCATCCTGCATACATCTCTGCACTTTTCTTAACTGCTTCCGGCAGCACTCCTTCCAGCACTATATCTGAGATACAAAAGTGCCCGCCTGGCCTCAGAACCCTGAAAATTTCACTGAAGGCTTTCTTCTTGTCGGGTACCAGGTTCAGGACACAGTTGCTTATAACCACATCAAACTGGTTGTCAGGCAGAGGCATGTCTTCAATATCTCCCTTTATGAACCTGATGTTGTTTAATCCTGTTTGCTGCCTGTTCTTTTCAGCTTTTTCAAGCATTTCCTCCGTAAAATCAATTCCGGTGACAAATCCCTTCTCACCAACCAGCGCTGCTGCAATAAAGCAATCATTACCTGCTCCGGAGCCAAGGTCCAGCACTTTGTTTCCAGCTTGTAAAGCTGCAAATTCAAGGGGTATCCCGCAGCCAAGTCCCAGGTCAGCATCAGGGTTATAGCCTTTCTGTCCTGTATAATCTTCGCTGAAAACAGTGTATTCTGTCCCTTCACAACAGCCTGCTTCACCGCAGCATGAGTTTTTGGCTGCCAGTCTGTTTTCACCGGCAATCTCACCGTATTTTTCTTTTACAATTAATTTCAGTTCTTCTGCCTTCATAGCACCGGTTTCATTTCTTCAGTATATAATTTATAAAATGCTTCCTGAATTTCATCACGCACCCTGAGGTATTCACTATGGATAAATTGTTCGGTGCCAGTTGCATTTGAAGGATCCTCGAAACCAATATGTAAACGGTGCTTTACCTTACCGGTAAATACAGGGCATACTTCATTGGCACCATCGCATACTGTGATAACATAATCCCATACATCACCAAGGTACATATCAACCGGGTCTGAGCTATGGTGACCGATATCAATGCCGAGGTCCTTCATCACTTCAACCGCTTTCGTGTTTAGCTTTCCCGAGGCTTCAGTGCCTGCCGATGCCACATCAAGCCTGTCGTCGAATGATTCCAGGAAGCCGTGAGCCATCTGGCTGCGGCAACTATTACCCGTGCATAGTATCAATATTTTCATATTATTCTTATATTATTCAAGCATTATGGTTTTATCTTTTCGTAAAGACCCA
>JAZBOI010000298.1:0-6896 GCA_036351095.1 Bacteroidales bacterium
TACCTGGGTCGTAAAGGAATGGATATATTTGATATGGCAGAGGGAGACCTTGAGCTTGTTAAACTGGCAAATGCCACCCTCGAGGATGCTATTGAAACAGATCCCAGGAAAGCAGACGCCACAGTGCTCCCCATATATATGGGCACAACACAGATGCTTTTTGAAAACCGGCTGATAGACAACGAAGAGGTCATAAACGCTTATGGCATGCTGATGGATATCCTGGATGAAAGAATAGCCGCCGTCAACCGTCCTCCCGATGTTAATGCCCGGGAGACAATCGATTTGATCTTCAAGTCCAGTGGCGCAGGCACCTGCGACGGACTGGTCCCCATTTTCACACAGAGGGTTGCCGACAACCCCGATGATGCCAATCTTCTGACTAAAGTGCTGGAGCTGCTGGATGAGGCTGGCTGTACCGATTCCGACCTCTATTATAATGCAGCAGAGAATCTCTACCAGATAGAAAAGACAGCTGAATCAGCCTATCACCTGGCTGAAATGAATTATGATAAGATGAATTTCGACAGGGCAGAGAAATACTATCTTGAGGCCGTGGAACTGGAAGAAAATAAGAATATGATTTCATCCTATTATGTCAAACTGGCAACCCTGAGACTTAACAGTGATGATTACAGGGCAGCAAGGGATTATGCCAAGAAAGCTATTGAGGCCAATCCAGATAACGGTACGGCCTACATGATAGTAGGTAATGCATATTCAAGTGTCAAACCCTTTGATGACGAACTTAAAAACCAGATGGTTTACTGGGTTGCAGCCGATTATTTCAGGAAGGCCAAGGAAAAGGATCCCGGGCTGGCTGACAGGGTTAATGAATATCTGAATACCATAACCGGACTGTTCCCTAAAAAGGAAGACCTATTCTTTATAAGCATTATTGAAGAAGGTGTACCCTATACGGTGGGAGGATGGATAAACGAACAGACAAGCGTACGCTTCAGGAAAGAAAATTGAAAACACCTGGAAAAATATTAAATAATTCAATCATTGCAGCCCTCCTGTGGGCTGCATTGTTTTTATCATGCCGTGAGAAGATCGAGATTGTCAATGCATCCATAAATCCCGATATGCCCACCCAGGTGGTCTACGACTTTGTCACTTCATATACTGACTCAGCTGTACTGGAACTCGAACTGAAATCGCCTCTAATGAAATATTACGGTAAAAAAGAAGATCCTTATGCCGACTTTGATGAAGGAATAGAAGTATATTTCTATGAGGGAAAAGACAGTTTGATTGGAGAAATAAGTGCTAACTTTGCAAGGTATACAGAAAGCAAAGGATTATGGGAGGTAAGGGAAAATGTTGTTGCCGTAAATGATGAAGGGGAGAAACTGGAAACCGAATTGCTTTTTTGGGATGAAAAAAAGGATTTAATTTATACCGATAAATATGTAAGGATTACCCAGAAAGACCAGATAATAATGGGCAACGGCCTTGAATCGGATACTAAATTCGATAACTGGCAAATAAAAAATGTAAGTGCCACTTTATATATTGAAGATGAACAAAAGAACATTGATAATACTTGAGATACTCTGGGTGGTAATAGGTATTTTCTGTATTGCAGCGGCTATTCATAATAAGATGACCAGCGGGGGTGAAAGATTCCTTATCCTCCTGGGTATGGGAGTACTGTCGTTCATTATGGCCTATGTAAGAGACAGGCAACGCAGAAAGAACAATCGCTGATATGGATAATGCCCTGGCTATAACAATGGTTATCCTGTCAACCCTGGTACTATCTGCCTTTTTCTCGGGCATGGAAACAGCTTTTGTCTTTTCCAACAAACTAAGAATTGAATTAGACAAAAAAGTGGGAAGCTTTGGTTCAGGTATCGTGGCATCCTTAAGCCATAAACCCGAACATTTTATTGTTACCATGCTTATCGGGAACAATATAGCACTGGTTGTATACGGACTCTTTATGGCAGGTCCACTGGAAGTGCTCTTCGGTGGTTTTATAAGGTCTGACTTCCTTATGCTGCTCATACAAATATTTATTGCAGCTCTTATTGTCATACTCATTGCCGAATTCCTTCCAAGAGCTTTATTCAGAAGTTCCCCGAACTTATTGCTGAAGGTATTCAGTATTCCCACTGCCCTATTCTATGGTATTCTTTATCCCTTTACCTTCTTCATTATAAAACTGTCAAACCTGCTGCTGAGACTTTTCTCCGGTGTCAGGATAGGGAAAGATGACAGCAAAGAAGTTTTCAGCAAGTTTGATCTTGATGAACTTGTAAGTGAAGCTCATGATGAGGATAACGAAATCGACCTCGAGGAACATGACATTAAAATTTTCCAGAATGCCCTTGACCTTGCTAATGTGAGGGTAAAGGCATGTATGATACCGAGAACGGAAATTGTAGCTCTCCCTGCAAGTAGCTCAATGGAAGAGCTTAAACAGACATTCATTGAAACCGGTCACTCCAATATCCTGATCTTCGAAAAATCGATAGATAATATAATAGGGTTTTTCAGGTTACGGGACCTCTTTGCAACACCTGAGAATGTAAAGGATCTCATACGCAAGCTTCCCATAGTGCCTGAGAGTATGGCTGCCAATAAGCTGCTGAAGCTCTTCGTTGAACAAAACAAGAAGCTGGCCCTGGTGGTTGATGAGTTTGGAGGCACATCGGGCCTGGTAACACTTGAAGATGTGCTTGAAGAGATAGTGGGCGATATAGAAGATGAGCACGACAGCTACGAACTGGTCGAAAGAAAGATAGGAGATAATGAATACCTTTTTTCCGGGAGGATAGAGATTGATTACATAAACGAAGAGTATGGAATGTCACTGCCCGAATCGGATGATTATGAAACCCTTGCCGGACTGGTACTCATAAAGAAGGGGGACATCCCAAAAATCAATGCCACAATAGATACAGGCAAGTACATCATCAGGGTTGTCAGGGTATCTGAAACACGTATTGAATTGCTTAACGTGAAAAAGAAATAAATAAACCGGGTGCGGGACCTTGCAAAATCCTCACCCGGTTTTTTCTTTGTACACCGAAATAAATGCCTGGTTATTCAGACCCGGTATAATACTTATAAAACAATGGTATTGTCTCTATTCCCTTGAAGAAATTAAACAGGGGATAATTCTCATTGGGTGAATGTATAGCGTCTTCATCAAGACCGAAACCCATTAATATCGATTTTATTCCCAGTGTTTTTTCAAAAGTGGATATAATGGGTATACTGCCGCCGCTCCGCACAGGGATAGGCTTTTTACCAAAAGCTTCTTCCATAGCCTTGCTTGCTGCCAGGTACTCAGCACTGTCAATCGGGCTGACGTAAGCCTGCCCTCCATGAAGGTATTCAACCTTCACTTTCACTCCCCCGGGGGCAATGGATTTGAAATGTTTCTCAAAAAGTCTGGATATCTTAAGTGAATCCTGGTTGGGCACCAGCCGCATCGATATTTTTGCATGTGCCTTGCCCGGTAAGATCGTTTTGGCTCCCTTACCGGTAAAACCTCCCCATATACCGTTGACATCGAGTGATGGCCTTATTCCCAGCCTCTCATGTGTGGTATAGGATTCTTCACCTGCCAGTGCATCAACATCAATAGCTTTCTTATATTCTTTTTCATTATACGGTCTCTTTGCCATCTCAGCTCTTTCCTGCTCAGAAGCTACCAGTACATCATCATAGAAACCCGGTATGGTGATGCGATTCTTTTCATCTGTTAGTGAGGCTATCATCTTACATAGAATATTTACCGGGTTGGCCACTGCTCCTCCATAAAGCCCTGAATGAAGGTCCCTGTTGGGTCCGGTTACCTCAACCTCCATATAACTCAGTCCCCTCAATCCTGTTGTAATGGAAGGGATGTCAGGAGCTATCATGGTAGTGTCCGATACAAGAATGACATCAGCCTTCAGCAGTTCCTTGTTCTCACCACAAAATTTTCCAAGGCTGGGCGATCCTATCTCTTCCTCCCCCTCAATCATAAACTTCACGTTGCAGGGTAGCTTGCCCTTTTTAACCATAAACTCAAAGGCCTTCACATGCATGAACAACTGTCCTTTGTCATCATCAGCACCCCTGGCCCATATCTTACCGTCTTTTATCACAGGCTCAAATGGTTCGCTGTTCCACAAGTCAAAAGGTTCGGCGGGCTGCACATCATAATGTCCGTACACAAGAACTGTAGGCAGGGATTCATCAATTACTTTTTTGCCCACCAGTATGGGATGCCCCTCTGTGGGATAAATTTCTGCCTCATCGGCACCTGCATCGAGAAGGCTCTTCCGAAGATACTCGGCAGCCTTCATCATATCATCCTTGTTTTCATCCTTCGAGCTTACCGAAGGTATACGTATAAGGTCAAAAAGTTCATCAAGGAACCTGTCCCTGTTCTCATCAATATAAGTCTTTATACTTTCCATCTTTTATTGTTTAATTAGAAAAACTAAAGGTAATAAATGTGGGGCTTATTACAAGGACCAGTCCTTATTTATTCCTCTTAATATCGCCGGCCGCCCTCAGGAGCTCATTGTACCACCTCCTCCCGTAAACCCTTACCAGTGCCTCTTCCAGGAAACTGTATACAGGTATATTTTCTGCCTTACCCCTCTTCAGGGCAGGTTTGCATATCTTCAGTTCCTCGTAATTCACCGCATCAAATTCCCGGTATTTCTTTACACGTATCGGGAAAAGGTGGCAGGAGACAGGTTTGCGAAATGGAATTTTTTTCTCTTCCCAGGCATATTCAATGGCGCAGTAATAAATACCATTTATATACCGTGTATATGCACATTCAGCATTGTCGATCAGGGGAGTGACCGTATCACCGTCGGCATCTATTATGCTTGTTCCCTGGCTCTCCACTGCACTTATGCCTTCAGGGCGCATATACTGCCTGATCACCGGCCATAGCTCCTCAAGCAGATGTGCTTCCTCCTCCTCCAGCGGAGCTCCTGAATCGCCATGCAGGCAGCAGTGGCCCCTGCACTTCTCCAGGTCACAGGCAAATTTCTCCTCGAAAACAGCACTTGATATTATTGTTTTTCCCAGGGAAAGCATGAAATATTTTATATAAGCGAAGAGCCGGTCATCTCCTCCGGTGCCTCAATGTTCAACAAGCTGAGTATGGTCGGGGCCACATCTGCAAGGATACCTTCTTTTATCTCCTTATACCTGTCAGTAACCAGTATACATGGAACAGGATTGACAGAATGGGCTGTATTGGGACTGTCGTCGCTGTTCAGGGCATTATCCGCATTCCCGTGATCAGCAATGACCATCACCTCGTAGCCATGTTCCACAGCCGCCTTTACAACCTCACCCACACAGCTGTCCACAGCAGTTATAGCTTTCTGTATTGCTTCATAAACACCGGTATGACCTACCATGTCTCCATTGGCAAAATTAAGACAGATAAAATCATGTTTCTCACTATTAATCTCAGAGATAACGGCATCTTTCACCTCGTAGGCGCTCATTTCAGGTTTGAGATCATAGGTTGCAACCTTTGGTGAGGGGATAAGTATCCTGCTTTCATTTTTAAATTTCTCTTCCCTGCCCCCTGAGAAGAAAAAGGTTACATGGGCATATTTCTCCGTTTCTGCTATGCGCAGCTGTGCCAGTCCGGCATCTGCCAGCACCTGACCGATAGTATTTTGCACATTGTCTTTTGGAAATAGTACCTCCAGTCCTTTAAATTCAGCATCATAGGGAGTCATGGTATAATAATGAAGAGGAAGTGTCTTCATATCATGCTCCGGCATATCTTTCTGTGTGAGCACTATGGTCAGTTCCCTGGCCCTGTCATTCCTGAAATTTATAAAAATCACCACATCACCTTCCTCTATCGTACCAACAGGCTTACCCGATTCATCAACGTGAACAATGGGTTTGATAAATTCATCCGTTACCTCTTCATTATAAGACTCCTGGAGTGCAGCAAGCATATCCTCGCTTTTCTTACCTTCGCCCTTTGTCAGCAGGTCATATGCCAGCTTAATCCTTTCCCATCTCTTATCCCTGTCCATTGCATAATACCTTCCGATAAAGGAAGCCACTTCCACCGTGGTATCTTTTATATGATCAAGCAATTCCTCCAGGAAGCCCTTACCGCTTCTCGGATCGGTGTCGCGACCATCGCCAAAGGCATGTACAAAAACCTTCGAAAGGCCGTAGTCCTGGGTCATGTCACATAAAGCATAGAGATGTTTGTTGAGCGAATGAACACCTCCATCCGACAGGAGGCCCATGAAGTGCACCTTTTTACCCTGCTCCCTGGCATACATGAATGCTTCCTTTAACTTCCCGTTTTCCTTTATCTCCCCGTTTTCTATTGCCTTGTTGATCTTTACCAGGTCCTGGTAAACGATCCTGCCTGCTCCAATATTGAGGTGGCCGACTTCCGAATTTCCCATCTGTCCTTCCGGTAAACCCACATTTTCCCCTGACGTCATCAGCCTGGATGAAGGATATTCTTTTGCCAGCCTGTCCATATTAGGCGTGGGTACATTTGCAATAATATCCGCCTTTGAACCATCACCAATTCCCCATCCATCAAGGATCATAAGCAGTACTCTACTTTTTCCCATTATATCAATTTTTATAATAACATTTTGAAAAAGCGCAACAGCTTTTTTTATATAACAATCAAAAAAGCATCAGGCCTTTTTTTACAACATCTTAAAAAGCACGGTAGCTTTCAATGAAGTGTACAAAGGTAATATAAAATTTAATCCCCTTTAACCCGGCGGACCCTTATATTCAGGTTAGCCGGATCACATGTTTCACGGTAATCAATATCACGTCCTACATACCTCCACCATTCTTCAGGTGTGAAATTACGTGTAAGGAGCTGGCACATATTCTGAGCCATGTAATCGATATGCGAGGCCCTGGAA
>JAZBOI010000299.1:0-10291 GCA_036351095.1 Bacteroidales bacterium
ACAAGGCCTATGCATGAAAGGACAATGATTACCACTGACATTAGCAGGGAATAGCGGCTTTTCCCCGGAATATCACTTTTCTCTTTATTATCATTCCTTATTGACCTGAAAAGGTAGGCAGCCAGAAGTAAAACTAGGACAATCCCCTCAAATCGGCTGAGATGCAGGTCATACAACATAATGAACATCAGCATGAAGACAGCTGTCATTATTATTATGTCATCCAGTATTTCCTTTCTGCTGACAACGAAAGGTGCTATTATTATCGTTAGGGCCAGCACCAGTCCAATGTTTGAAATATTGCTGCCCACGACGTTACCCACTGAAATGTCAGGGTATCCTGTAATAGCGGCATCAAGGCTCACCACAAGTTCAGGGGAGGAAGTCCCGAATGATACTATTGTCAGGCCAATCACCATAGGGGAAATATTGAAATGCCCGGCCAGGCTCACTCCGCCACGCACAAGAAATTCACCGCTGATAAGCAAAAGGGCAAAGCCGGCAAAAAGAACAAGGTATGTCATCGGGAGAATCAGTTTTGAAAAGATAAAAGGCCATCAGCCTTTAAGGTTCTTATTTACCGTATCGGACACGTCTTTAATGTCGTCCTGGACATCTTTGGTACTTTCATTGAATTCCTTTTTTATGTCATCGGTTGCTTTCCTGAATTCGCGCATACCTTTGCCCAGGCCTTTGGCTATATCCGGTAGCTTTTTGGCCCCGAAAAGGATAAGGGCAGCAATCATTATGATAAATATTTCCTGCCCGCTGATGAATAAATATACTGTCATATTAAGACCTTCTTTCTTAGCACTACAAATTTAGTAAGAAATATCTTATTAGCAATAGAATATATTCAGGCCTGATATGCTCACGAAAATGAGATGAGGTGAGATGCCGAGAGATGGCTTGAGATACCGTGGTATAAGGTGTGAGATAGCGTGACACGGCGTGAGATAGAGTGAGATGGCGTGAGATCGCATGAGATGGCGTGAGATCGCATGAGATGGATGGGGTGACACGGCGAAAAAAGAAGGCACGGACCATGTGATCCGTGCCTCTATTATCTGGTGGTTTTAATTCCCACTACAATTTTATCAGCCTGTCTTTTTCCCTTTCAGCACTCTTTCTGTTTCTTTCTTTTTTATCATGTCGTACATAACAGGCGTGGCCACAAACAGTGAGGAATAGGTACCTATTACAACACCCATCAGCAGGGCAAAGATAAATCCCCTGATCGTTTCTCCCCCGAAAATAAATATTGCCAGCAGTACAACAAAAGTACTCAGCGATGTGGAGAATGTACGGCTGATGGTACTGTTGAGTGCAAGATTAAGTATTTCTGTCCGCTCCCTCTTTCGGTACAGCCCGAGATATTCCCTTATACGGTCAAAGACGACCACGGTGTCGTTAATTGAATAACCAACAACCGTCAGGATAGCAGCTATAAAGGCCTGGTCGATCTCCAGTGAGAATGGTAATATCCCATAGAATATTGAGAAGATACCTATCACTATTAGCACATCATGAACCAGTGCTACAAGGGCTCCCATTCCGAAGCGCCAGTTCCTGAATCTTAACAATATATACAGGAATATTATAAGCAGGGAAAATCCAATGGCATAGAGGGCCTGTATCATTATATCGAAAGCGATAGTAGGACCAACGGTCTGGCTGCTCTGCCTGTATTCATCCAGGAATCTGTCCTGGTCCACTCCCTCAGGCAACAGGGGCTGTAATCCCTGGTAGAGCAGTGCTTCCACCTCGGGTTCAGCCTCGGGTTCATCAACCCTGTACTTTGTGGTTATTTTAACCTGGTTCTCATTACCGTAGACCACAACCAGCGGGTTCTCTCCATATACATCTCCCAGTCGATCTGCAATATCGGTGGTAGAAACAGGTTCATCAAAACGTATAACATAGGTACGTCCACCTGTAAAATCAATGCCCATATTAAGTCCTTTCACCCCAAGGGATACCAGTCCGCCAATAATGATCAAACCTGAAATGACATAGAAAATTTTCCTGTTCTCAATAAATTTAATCTTAAGGTTATTGAAGGCATCCTCGGTTAGTTTTGTGGAGAATGTAAGCTTCATATTACGCTTAAGGAAGGTATCATATATTATCCTTGTTATGAAGTAAGCTGTAAAGAATGATGTTACGATACCTATGACCAGTGTTGTGGCAAATCCTTTGATTGGTCCTGTTCCGAAGATATAGAGTACAGCTCCGGTAAGGAGGGTTGTAAGGTTGGCATCGATAATAGCCGAACGGGCATTCCTGTACCCATCAGCCACGGCCAGCTTCACTCCCTTTCCTGCCTTGAGTTCTTCCTTTATCCTGTCATATATTAGCACGTTTGCATCAACCGACATACCAATGGTAAGGATGATACCTGCTATACCCGGCAGTGTCAGCACCGCTCCAAGGGATGCCAGCACTCCCACAATGAAGAACATGTTAACAAGAAGGGCAATATCGGCTACCAGTCCGGCGCGGCGGCTGTAATAGAATATCATATAAGCAAGCACCACCACGAAGGCTATAATGAAAGAATTAAGACCGGCATTGATTGCTTCCCGACCCAGTGAAGGGCCGACCACGGTATCGTTTATGATCTGTGCCGGTGCCGGCAGTTTACCAGATCTGAGGATATTGGCAAGGTCTTCAGCCTGTTCAATTGTAAAATCACCTGTTATTTCTGAAGAGCCTCCCTTGATCTCCTGCGATACGGTTGGTGCTGAACGCACATAGCCATCTAGCACCACGGCAATGCACCTGCCGATATTTGAACCTGTAAGCCTTGCCCATATACGTGCACCTTCAGCATTCATTGACATGTCTACTTTTGCAGATGAGCCTGTTTGCCCGTACGACACCCTGGCGGATGTTACAACATCACCATCCAGGGGAGGACGACCATCACGTGTTGTGACCTTAATGGCATGCAGCTCATAAATGCTCTCTGTTTCATCACCCCTCATAGGATCAGCACTCCAGAAAAACTTTATATCACGTGGGAACAATGACCTTATCTGTCCCATATTCAGATAGTCCAGCACCTGGGCGGTATCAGAATGATGTGAATAGCCAATAACTGATCTTGGCAAGGGCTCTCCTTCCCGTGTTACGGCGGGACTGAGAACTGCGAACAAAGGATTCTGGGTATTCCATTCGTCACGACTTTCAGCCTCGACGGTCTCAGTAGTGTCGCTCAGCATATCCAGAAGTGTTTCTTCAGCAGTGGTGTCCTGTGCAGCCTGATCAGATATAAGATCTTCCACGGAACTTACTTCAACTTCTTCCACAGCAGTGCTATCGACCTGTTCGGCACTCTCAAGGGCCTCCATATCTTCTTTCAGTGATGCAAGAAGGCTGTTTGCTTCCATGAGGTAGCCTATCACTTCTGAGTTTTCATATGTCTCCCAGAATTCAAGTTTTGCCGTACCCTGGAGCAATTCCCTTACTCTCTGGGGGTCTTTTACGCCCGGAAGCTCAACAAGTATACGACCTGCAGCCTCAAGCCTTGAAATATTAGGTTGTGCCACACCAAACCTGTCTATCCTGCTCCTGAGGATATTGAAGGCATTATCAATGGCACTGTTAGTTTCTTCATGCAGTACATCAAGTACTTCAGAATTTGTGGAATTGAAATTGACTTTATCTCTCAGCTCCATGGTACCAAAAATAGCAGCCAGGCTGGCATTGGGATCAAGTTCCTCGAAGGACTCACCGAAAAGATCAACAAAATTCCTCTGGCTTTCCCTTTGCTTCTCTTTTGCCATAGTGATGGCACGGTTGAATGTTTCATCGTTGCTGTAGTTGGCCAGCGCCTTAACTATTTCTTCAACAGACACTTCTAGTACCACATTCATTCCTCCCTTGAGGTCGAGACCAAGGTTTAACTCTTTTGACTGCACTTCCTTGAAAGTATTTCCCAGGAAGCTCCACTCGGCTTGAGGCAGTGAAGAAATTGAATCAAGGTACTGAACCTCCTTCACCAGGTCTCCAGCGGCATACTCTTTTGCATGCTGCTTGACTGTATATGATGCAACGGTAAATGAAAGCTGGTAAATGGTAACCAGTGCCAAGGCTATAGCCAGAAACAGAATAGCTCCTTTGTTTTGCATTTCAAAGTATTTTATAATTTGCTAAAAATCAATATATGCTTTTAGGCCTCTAAACGGACGGGCAAAGATATTAATTTTTTCCTATTCTGCTATAAGTTCATCGAAATCATATTCAATAGGCTTCCCGGCTTCGAAATTATATAGTGTAAGGCTGCGGAGGTTATAATAGAATGTCCAGTATTCCTGGAGGGCCTGTATATATCCCCTTTTGTTTTCATCTTTTTTGGTATCTGCATTATTCAGTTCCAGCACATCGACATTACCAATCAGGAAGCGCTGTTTGGTTACCTCAAACATTTTCATTGCCACTGTATCTGATTTGGCTGCTATACGTACCTGGTCTTCCTGGAGGTTAAACTGTGCAACATCCAGGAACAGCTGCTGCTCAAAATCTATCATTGACTGCTGCACCTGTGTTCGTGTTACTTCCTGGGATGACTGGGCCATCTTATATCTTCCCTTGCGTAAGCCCCAGTCCAGGATGGGTATGGTAAACCCAATGCTCACGCGCTGCTGGTCGTCGAGGGTCTGGTAGGCTCCGGGAATAAGAACATCCTGGCCCTGGAGGCCGTACCTGATATTCATATTTGCATTCAGTCCCCTTTCGGCTTTAGCCTGCGCCACACTCCTGCTGGCTTCCAGTAGCTGGACCTGGTAGGATACCATGTCCGGGTTATTTTCAAGAGCCAGGTTCAGCACCTCATCAGCATTAACAGTGAAAGTTGGTATTTCATCCGGAATAATCAATTCTATCTCCACGTTTTCAGTATAGCCCAGGAAGGATGACAATCTTTGTTTCATATCGTTGAGGTTATACCTGGCCTGGTTCCTTGCCGTTTCAGCGTTCAGGAATGAAAGTTCCATCTGCAGCATATCATTTTCGGCTATGGTTCCCAACTGGTATCTTCCCTGTGCAAGCCTGTAAAGAGTATCAGCATTGGCATAGTTCATATTGGCTATTTCCATATTTATCTGGGCCAGGGCAAGCTGGAAAAATCTTCTGACAGCACTCAGGTGAACTTCTTCGATATTTGCCAGGTAAGATTTCTTTGCTTCCTCGTATTTTAGCGGTTCAATTTGTTTTTGCCATTTAAGATCATTAAACCTGAAGAGGGGCTGGTTATAATTGATACTTATGGGAGTAGAGATATACTGATTTGACCCGTCTTCACCCAGCACATCAAATCTCCTGAGGTCGGACTGCAATGAAATACTACCGCCGGTAAATCCTATATTCTGCGTCAGCGACAGCTCTCCCAGGATATTATTGGTATTTTTTTCTACATAGCGATCCTGTCCTGTGTTAGAGTCATATATCTTTTCATATATGCGGTTATAATCCGGGAAAGTACCCGTAAGGGTAAGTGAGGGCAGGTATTCAGCCTTGAAAGTCCTGAACTGCCAGTAGCTGGCCCTGAACATATGTTTTGCAAGGATGCCCTGCAAAGACTGGTCTTCGGAGAGATTAATAACCTCCTCAAGTGTCAGTCTTTTAACCTCCTGTGAATAGCTGATATTAGCCGTGCCTGTGAAAGCCACAATTAACAAGAAAAAAGAAATTCGCTTCATAATAAAAATTGATTTTTATTCGTACCTGAGTGATTCAATCGGATCTCTCTCAGATGCTCTCTTTGCCGGGGAATATCCGAAAATTACTCCTACTGCAGCTGAAACACCAAAAGCAATTACCACTGAGAATGGTGATACTATTGTCAGTATTCCGGCAATCTGATTGATCATTTTGGCAAGTACAATCCCAATGAAAACACCGATAAATCCACCAGTAACACTAATAAGGATGGCTTCAGAAAGGAATTGAACCACTATATCCATCTTTTTCGCACCGATAGCCATTCGTGTTCCTATCTCCTTTATTCTTTCCATTACCGAAGCAAACATGATATTCATAATTCCTATTCCTCCCACCACCAGTGATATACTGGCTATGGCTCCAAGGACTATATTAAAAATATCCTTTGTCCGCTGCTGTTGCTTAAGCAATAATTCAGGTACGGTTATTTCAAAATCCTTAACATTCTGATGTCTTCTCAGCATCATACGGCTGAGCACTTCAGTTGACGGGTTCAGCTGTTCTGTTTCTTCAACCTGCACCACTATCCTGTCGAGCTGGTGGTAGTTTGTTGAAGATGACTGACCGGGGTCAGAGCCTCCTGACACAGGGCCTCTCCTCACCGCAATACCATGTCCCATTGCCATAACCTGGGTAGACGCCTGAGTTGCGAGCTTCTTTGTAAGAAGTTCCCTGTTCTGGTACCTGAGTAAAAAGGTTTTTATAGGAATATAAATGTTATCGTTATAGACATTGACTCCTGCTTCCTCGAAACCGGTAAGATTCACATTGGTACGCTCCAGGACTCCAATAACCTTAAGCCAAACGCCATCAAATTTTATATACTGCCCAACCGGGTCGACCTTACTGAAAAATTTTGCCCTGATATTAGCACCTATTATACAAACCTGTATGCCATGATTTTCCTGGTAGTCATTAAAAAATGTGCCATGGTTAAGTGGAAGGTTATAGAGATCGAAGTAATCATTCTTAACACCAACCAGTTTTGCCGAGTAATTCATCCCGTTGAGTACGACCGTTGAGTTAAAGGAGATTTCCGGGCTTATCCTTTTGACTGAAGGAAGGACTTCCCTGATTGCTTCCACGTCAAGAAGTGTGAGTCCCGGACTGAATTTATTTTGTTGCTTCTCCCCCTCATCCTCGGATGAGTTATCAGATTTTATTATCGGGTTAACCAAAATATTATTTACCCCAACCATCTTTATCTGATCAAGTATCTCCTGCTGGGCTCCTTTCCCTATGGCAAGCATACTGATGACGGCAGCGACACCAAAAATAATACCCAGTGCTGTCAAAATCGACTTGAGCTTATTGGCCAGTATTGATTCAAAGGCGATTATTACATCATGTAAGTATCTCTTTCTCATGACCCCTGGCCTCCTCCTCCACGCTGTTGCTGCATATTACTTCTCATCTGCTCCCTTTCCTCCTCACTCATATTCATGAGACGTTCTCTCATCTCCGGTGTCATTTGCCGTGAGCCGCGCTCGTTATTTTCTTTAATTTCCTTTTCTCTTTTTTCTTCTTCTTCCCTTCTCAGTCTTTCTTTCTCACGTATTTTCTCTATCAGTTCCTCACCTGCCAGTTTAAATGTTTCAGGCTCTTCAGGCAGACTAAGGTACAACTGGTCTCCAGCTTCCAGACCTTCTTCAACAATTATTTTGTTCTCATTTGACTCCCCGAGTACCACTACCTGTCTTGTACCGTTTCTGTGATATACATAGGGTATACTGTCCTCAGTAGCATGAACACATTCAAGCGGGATTGAAAGAACATCCTCGAAGGAGGCCGTAATTATCTGGTTACCGGTTGTCATGGAAGGACGCAGGATTGATTCCACAGCGTCCAGCTTAATAATAACCTCAAATACCTTGGCATCGGTATTTGGGAGTTGTTCACCTATGTTTGCAACACTAATGACTTCGCCCTTATATCTTTTTTCAGGGAAAGCATCGACGGTAATCCTCACCTGCTGATTTTTGCTAACCTTGCTTATATCAATTTCATTAACATAGGTCTTTGAAATCATTGAGGACATGTCAGGCAGGGTGGCTACCACCGGATCCCATGGACTGATGCTTGAACCAACTGTTCTTTTCTCCCCGCTCCATTCCCGTTTATAAATTACCATTCCGGGGGCAGGTGCAGTTACTGTGAATTCTTTGAGCACATTCTGCATATCCTCAACGGTTTGTCTCTGCTCCCTCAGCTCATAAAGAGCATCCCTCATATCAGCCTGGGCCTGCTGTACCTCCAGCTCATAGTTCTTAAGGGCCTGCTCATAGGCTCTCTGGGCCTTATCCAGGTTAATCCTGTTCTGACGAATGGTTGTGGGCGGTTCATATCGTGATTGCTCGAGGGTAATCTCCGCTTCCTCCATGTTAAACTTAAGGTTGAGTATATCATCCCTCAGGTTACCCAGTTGAATGGTTGTATCAAGTTTTTTCATCTCGTAGTCATTCTCGAGGACCTCCAGCTCGTCCAACTCGTCTTTGAGGTTATTATCAGCCTCTGAACGATCAAGGGTGGCAACATAATCTCCTTTCTGAACAACAGTCCCCTCGGGTATCAAATCCTGTATTGTAATATTCCTGAATCTCATGCGCCTTCCACCCAGTCCTTCAGGCCCTTTAATTTCAGTGGAGTTTTCAGCCTGCAGCTCACCGGTGGTTGAAACCAGAATCTCAAATTTGCCCCTTGTTGCCTCTGCGTAAAGCATTGCCAGTTCATCCTGTTTTGTAATCCGGTTAAATACGATAAGTGCAATTATTGCAACTGCAACAACTATACCTGAGATAATTAATGTCTTCTTCATTATTTTAAATGTTTGTACAAATCAAAAAAATCCGTTGCGAAATTATTAAAATTTTTATTCACCTGAATCCGTGCAAATTATATTAACCAGCTATTTAACAATAATTAACAATGGAATCAATAAATTGTTCCTACAATAAAGTTGACAAAGCGAATCAGGGTTTTATTCCATTAAATGCAAATAAGTAAGGGTCAGCTTATTTTTTTAACAAATTTTATGATTTCTTCTGCCTGGCTATCGGCATCTTCCCGGGTTCTTCCTTCGGAATATACCCGTAATATAGGCTCAGTATTTGATTTCCTGATATTTATCCAACCCTGCTCATCCTCAAGCAGGAGCCCGTCCTCAGTACTTACCAGCTTATGCCTCAGTTCTTCGTGGATTTTCCGGATGATCGCATCAGCATCGCTGTCCTGTGACAGCTCTATCCTGTTTTTGGAGATCACATATTCCGGGTATGTTGCCCGTAACTGTGAGCAGCTCAGTCCTCTTTCAGCCAGCAGGGAAAGAAAAAGAGCTATTCCCGCAAGCGCATCACGGCCGTGATGGAGAGGAGGATAGATAACTCCCCCGTTACCCTCTCCGCCTATAACAGCATCAACCTGCTTCATTTTTTCCACTACATTCACTTCACCTACTGCTGAAGCATACCATTCGCCCCCATGTTTTTCTGTAATATCCCTCAATGCCCTGCTTGATGACATATTGCTTACAGTATTGCCTCTTCTCCTGGAGAGGATATAATCAGCACAGGCCACAAGAGTATATTCCTCATTAAAGCAGCTGCCATCTTCAGATACAATAGCCAGCCTGTCGACATCCGGATCAACCACAAAACCCAGGTCAGCTTTATTATCCACTACGGCCTGCCTGAGTTCACCAAGATTTTCAGGCAGAGGTTCCGGGTTATGAGGGAAAATACCCGTAGGTTCAGTAAATATTTCAATTATTTCTTTTACACCCAGTCTTCTAAGTAACTCGGGAAGTATCAGTCCACCCACTGAATTCACACAATCAATAACAACAGTAAATTTCCTTTCCCTGATCTTTTCCAGGTTAATATCCTCCATGGCCATAAGCATATCAATATGCCGTTTATTGTATGAATTATTTATTTCCAACTTTCCGAGCATGTCCCAGGAAGCAAAGGAATAATCCATCTTTTCAGCTATCTCAAGTATTTTAGCACCGTCACCGGAAGATACAAACTCACCATCTGCGTTAAGCAGCTTGAGCGCGTTCCACTGCACAGGGTTATGGCTTGCCGTAAGTATTATCCCCCCTGCTGCTTTTTCAGATGTAACAGCTATCTCAACGGTTGGAGTTGTGGCCAGCCCCAGATCCAGCACATCTATGCCCATTGCATTCAGGGTAGCACTGACAATCTTCTTTATCATTTCCCCGCTTGGCCTGGCATCCATACCTATGACTATGCGTGCCTTCCTGTTATCAAAACCCCTTAATATCCATTCACCATATGCAGCGGTATACCTGACCACATCAAGTGGGCTGAGCCCTTCACCGGCCTTACCTCCTATTGTACCCCTTATACCTGATATTGATTTTATTAATGCCATTTTTCTGTATATAAATGTTTCATACTATAAAAATTTCTTTATCACGATGATTTATTCGTGACTCATCATCAGCAAAAGTGCAAAAAAAAATCAAAATTCCGGTCACCATTTTATCCTCATTCAAGGCATTAACATGTTTATTTACAAATAATCCCTACCTTTGCAGTCCAAAAAA
>JAZBOI010000300.1:0-2244 GCA_036351095.1 Bacteroidales bacterium
AAGTCTTTTTCTTCCTGAGCCATATATCTTCCTGATGCTAACCTCTTTTGATCTCCTCATTGATAGGGCTGTGCTGATATTGACAAAATTAAAACAGGCTGTCATCAGTATAAGCAGACCGACAAAAGCAAAGGAAATTATCCGTTTTACACTGCCTTTATCGATAGTGTCAAATTCGGTTTCTGACCGCAGGTGCATATCTTTTATAGGCTGAAGATAGGGGACTAACTCAAAACCACTTTTCAAGAAACGTTCATTGATCACCTCATATAAATATTCTTTTATATCCCCAAGCAGTACCTTTGGATCGGCCCCGGGTACCAGCTTTAAAAATGTCTGGCACTGCAGGCCCCCGTCCCAGCTGACATGTGACTGCTCTTCCAGGACAGATAGCTGTACTACAGCTTCAAAATCTATGCTGCTGTTCAGGGGGGGATCATCGGCCACAGCACTGACAACAAAGGGTTTATTGCTTATTTCAATTACTTTGTCTAGCGGGTCATCGCTTCCGAATACCCTGGTGGCCGTCGATCGTGAAAGTACTACTTTGTCAGGCGCTGACAGGCATCCTGTCCTGTCACCGCTTTCAAGGGGAAAGTTGAACATCCGGAAGAAACTATTATCAGCATAAACCAGGCTGACACGATAGAACTGATCTGAATATTTAAGATCACTGTAGGTAAGCCTGTATCTTACATAAGCTTCAATAACGGGGAAGTTTGCCTTGAACTCGGGCCCGCCCGGTGCATTTATACCTCCCATATTCATCTCCCTGTTGGGTGTTATCATTATATTGTTGACCCTGTAGATGCGTTCATAATCATTATGAAAACGGTCATAGCCTGTCTCTGCCCTGATCCATAGCAGGATGAAAATAACACAGGTTAGACCTATGGAAAGCCCGATAATATTAATGATTGAATAAGGCTTCTGGTTTATCAGTGACTGGTAACTGTTTTTAATTAGTCTGAGCATGATTGTTATATGTTTGGTAGTGACAGGTATCTATTCATACCTCAGTGAGTTAACGGGATTAGTATTAGCCAGTTTGCATATTTGAATTGTTACGGTGGATAAAACAACAAGCAGTATTACCAGCAGAGAAAGTACAAATACAAGTGAACTTATGCTGCTGTGATATTCAAAGTTTTGCAACCATCTTTCCATTAAGGTATACGATAGAGGGAAAGCGATGGCTGCTGACAGTACTATCATAATTATGTATTTAACCAGGTACTTTCCAATTAATCCCGGGTATTCGGCTCCGAGCGCTTTCCTGATGCCCACTTCCTTGGTTTTCTTTTTTGTGTTTAATACGGCCATGGCAAATATTCCAAGCAAAGCAACAAAAAGAGTAAGTGCACAGAACAAGGTCAGTATTCCTGCGAATCTTTTTTCACTGCTGTACAATTCGTCCAGGGCATCTGTCAGCATTTTGTATTCAGGGACCTGACTGTCAAACAATGTTTCCCATGTTGTCCTGATCTGGCTGTAGGCAAGATCAATATTGGCCGGTTCGGACCTTACGAGCATGGTTCTGACTCCAAGGGGCACCAGTTGGAGTAGTGTTGGTGGTACTTCCTTATGAAATGACTGAATATGGAAATCCTCCACGACTCCCACTATCTTTCCCATTTTAGTTTCCAATCCAATGGGCGATCCTTCAATTTCAAGTGCATTTATAGCTTTTTCGTTGATGATGATCTTATTCTCAGATCCTGGTTCTGAGCTGTCAAAATCGTTTCCCTGGACCAGTCCCAGTCCGAGTGCTTCGACAATATCGTAATCTACCATCAGTCCCTGCAGGGTTATCTTTTCTCCGGGATTGCCGATTTTTGACATATTTATGGCCATATTGTTCCTGGTGGGAGGAGACCACATTGATCCTGAAACGCTCCTTACAGAAGGGAGTTTTGAAAGCTCATCCTTAAATACATCATAGTTTTTTCTTACTTCATTACTGCTGAAGTCAATGCTGATTATATTTTTTATGTCAAATCCTATATCACTGTTCCTGAAGTAATGAAGCTGGGAATATATTATGCCCGAGCAGATTATTAATGACAGGCATATTACAAGCTGAACGGTATTTAGTACAGCCACAATTCCGGATGAGCCCTTCTTGTTTTCTTCTGAATGAGTAATAACTGAAAGAGCATTTTTATCTGTTGCTTTTACCGAAAGATACATGCCTGACAGAAGGCCGATGATAAGAGGAAGCAGGAAAACAGAAAATGCAAAGGG
>JAZBOI010000301.1:0-3551 GCA_036351095.1 Bacteroidales bacterium
CTGTGCCATATCCCTGTTACCGGCATAGCTCATGCATATCCCGTACATTTTCTTCGCATACCTGCGGTAGAGGATCTCCTGGTATTGCCTTTTGTTCTTTCTGCAACCTTTCAGTATTTCTTCTTCACTGTAGAGGTCAACCTGCATTGCTTATTCAAAAATCACCTGTACTGACCTGTCAAGCCTTGTTGCCAGTACGCTGAATATGTCTGTGTTCTTATCGCTGTTTATTATTATTGTTTCTTCTCCTTCAAACTGGAACCGGTCGGCATTTATCAGCATGCCCATGCTAAAAAGCTGGAACATAAAAGGTGCATCGAGCAAAATCGTTGCTTTACCCGGCACGTCTTTTGTCAGCACCACCTGCCTGTTTCCTTCCCTGTTCATTGCCCTCACCCTTATCTCTTCCCTGAAAGGGTATTCAAAAACCACGGGAACATCTTCGAGGGGACCTTTATGGAAGCTTCCGCGGAGCATTATGGCCGGGCTGGATTCGGTGCCAACGCTAAGGTTCAGTTCAATTCTTTTGTAGACGCCCTGCGGTATATCAAATGAAACAGTGCGGCTGCTATTTCCTGTATGCATTTCTGCCTGCAGCGGTTCATCGAAATTGCTGGTAAAGAAATAGTCCTCACCCTGCTCCCTTTCCCCGTCAAACTCAAGCGAACCAAGCACGAGATAGGCTTCATTAATTGTAAACTGCTGTCCTGCTTTGGCATTTTCCTGCATGTCAAAGGTATTCATGTCGAAAGCAAGCTGTACTTCGGCTGGCAGCTTAAGTTCGTTTTTTTCACATGCAGTGCTTACTGCAATGCATATTATGCAGGATAGAAATAATGTCTTTTTCATCTGGCAATACGTTTTCCTCTATTCTTCAGACGAAAAAAGTGGCCGAAAGGTTGGATTCACTCCACCCTTACCTTCCTCACATCCCTGGATACCTCTATAACCGGCCTTCTTTCAATTTTAAGGTAATCGGCCAGGGGATCCGGCATACGTCTGTAATACAGCACCGCGGTAAGATTATATTCACCGGGTGCCAGCTTATCGGGAACGGTAAAGGAATAGTTCTCCATTCTCTCTTCCAGTGGTTCAAGGCGGTTATCAATCACTTCAACGGCCAGCCACTGTGCGTAGGTAAACTCTCCTTCTGAATCAATGAAAGCACTGTGATACAGCCTGTTGCCTTCAATCAATCCATCTCTCTCTATTGGCCCTGTAAGGGTGCTGTGTGAGGGGTAGGCAACTTTCTCATTGCTTGTAATGAAATATTTGTCATTCGGGTCGTCCTTCTTTTCGGGAACCCGTATATGGAGCAGCTCGCTTCCCTCAGCATCATTAAGGCTGACATGCAGCCACACATCCCTTTCTTCAGTTGATCCGGTAGGGAAGTTATGACCTGTGGCCAGGGCCTTCACCATAATCGAAAAATTAACTTCCTGGCCCTTCGCCAGGCTTTCGAAGTCGTCCTGGAAATACACACCTGCTGCACCTTCCACGAATTCAGCAAAGCCGCCGCCCCACCAGTGATCGGTATTATGAGGTCTGATAAAGCCCATCTTGGCCGGCTTGCCCTGCATAGGCTGCATGTGGCACGACTGGCAGGGGATGCCCCTTTTGAAATACACGCTTTCCGTATATTCATGTTCGGTGCTTTTGACCCATACATCGTAAGGGTTAAGCTCATTATGGCAGGTGGCACATATCAGGACATCCTCATATATCTCCGATGTTTCTGTTTCATGGTGAGGCGACCATGGAAATTCAAGATCGGCCCGCTTGGGATCAACCTCCGCTGTGGCATGCGAGATATAGTCGTGGTTAAAGGGAGGATCATGCTCAAAGCGGTCGAGGGTATGGCAGAAATCGCAGAAGATACCACGGTCGGCCCTTGTCCTTGTATACTCGGCCGCAGCCCAGTGGTTATCCGGATCGGTGGTCCGGGGAGGAACCATATCTCCCGAAAGGAAAGCTGAGGGGGAGTGGCATCCTATGCAGTCATCAGCGGCGTCAGCCAGTTTTTCATCAAGTGAAAGCGACGGAAGAACCAGCTCGTAGAACTGGGCCTGGAAAAAGTCGCCCGTAAAAGCCTTTGAATGCTGGGAAACACTCCAGCGCTCGAACCTGTCCCAGTGGCAACCCGAGCAATCAATGGGATCCTCAAAATAATAATACTGCTTGTTTTGATTCTCCTTGTTGTTAAGGACCACCATCCCTGTAAGGAATAAAAGGCTTAGAAGTAATACTGACGGAAATAATATCTTCTGGAATTTCATATGTTCTATTTTTTCAATTTGTTCATTTGCTTACTGCATCAATCTACATTCTCTTTTTATGCGGCTGTCAATGCTTTTATTCTGTTAAAAGAATTCCCAGGAAAGGATGCTTTTAATAATAAGATTGTCAGTGGGGTCGGTTAATCCGAAACCGACACCCGCATGCCACCTGAACTGCTGGTACTTGCCGAAAAACAGGTCGAAGGAGGGGAAGATATAATGTTCCTGATTGGCAAAAGAGGGCATATCTTGCAGTTCTCCCAACTTTGAATAGTACTCCAGGCGGGGCTGGAAAACCAGGCTGGCCATATAGGTATAGGCACCGTTCAGGGCAAATTCCACACCTTCTATTGCTTCAATGCCACTGATCTTCTTCTCCAGTGTAGGATTAAGTATCAGCCTGTGAAAACCAATATCCTTTTCCATTATCAGCTTCAGTTCTATTTCCTCTGAAACCTTGTATCCCTTCCGCGGCAACTTATATTCGCCGTAGAGGGCCAGGTCGACAGGCAGGAGGTTCTTTTCCGCAAAACTGTAATATATCATTACCGCCTTTGTCCCTATCCATTTAAGGTCATTCCCTTTGGGTTGTTCAAAGTCGGCATAAAAGGCTACGGTAAAATTATTCGTTATACCGTATTCCAGTTCCAGCGAATGGGCCATCAGTCCCTGCCGGTCCACCTCTTCACCAAAAAATGAATAGCTGTTGTCTGATGAAGGGATGTAGGAGTTCCAGAGTACCAGTTCTTTCTCATTGGCATCCAGTGTTGTATAGCCGTAAACCTGGAAAAACTGTGCCCTGGCTGTTCCTGCAGCAAGGAGTAGGAAAATGCAGATAAGTAGTGATCTGTTGAGGTTTTTCATGTTTTGTCAGCGCTTAAATAATTCATATTCCTGAATTGCAATTTAACCAATAATTTTTAAGAGAAAAAGTTTATGGGTATGATCCTCAGGGGGAGGAAGAGGTTTGCAGGCTACGGCAGTTTATCTTAAATATAGTTTACGGCTTCTGTGATAAGCTTTATCACCTTACTGACGTTTAGCTGGAATATTTTAATCACCTCCTGCCATGATACAGGTTCTTCATCATCGTGCCAGGCATCATAATCAGTGCTCATGGCAATGGTCACATAGGGTATACCCAGCTCATTGGCCAGCGCCGCCTCCGGTGCTATCGACATATTAACCAGGTCGGCACCCCATATGCGGAACATTTTTGACTCGGCACGCGTTGAGAATCTGGGACCCTCGATTGTTATTATGCAACCTTTGTCA
>JAZBOI010000302.1:0-8843 GCA_036351095.1 Bacteroidales bacterium
CAGGATTGTCATCAAATACCGGGTTGAGCATCCCCGGAGGAAGGATGAGCTCTACCGGTTCCATGAGACCGTCATTCAGTGGAATGGGTTCATCCAGTAGCAGGCGCAATACATAAATTGTTACGCTCTTTACAATGGCCTCTGTTGCGTTCATATTGGATGCATTAACAGGCGCACTGCCGGTGAAATCAATTTTGCACCGCCCTTTCTTCAATCTTATGGAAACCTTCAGGACAGATCCGTCATCCAGTTTTTCAACTGCCCCGTAATCGCCATCGCTAAATTTCCCCAGTGTATCGCGCATACGCAATGAGGCATAGCGCCTCAGCTCTTCCATGTAGTGTAATACCCTGGCGGCTCCATGTGCCTGTATGAGCGAAAGGAAGGCCTCACCCCCATGGCGGTTTGCAGCCAGGGCAGCATTCATATCGGCCAGGTTTTCCTCAACTGCCCTTGTCGGGTAAGGATAATCGAGGAGTATCTTCCGCATACCCTCCCAGTCTGCAACACCTTTCTTTAGCAGGTAAAAAGGAGCTATCACCACCCCTTCCTGCTGCAGGTTTGCAGCACCGGGTGGCATGGAACCGGGACTGATCCCTCCTATTTCACCATGGTGGGCGCGGTTAACAACGAAAGCCATTAGTCGTCCATCATGAAAAACAGGGCTCACCATCGTCACATCAGGAAGATGTGAACCCCCGTATTTAGGATGGTTGGTCACCAGTGTATCTCCTTCTTCAAACCTGTAATATTTCAGCAACTCCCTCACACAGACACCCAGGCCGCCCAGGTGGACCGGTATATGGGGTGCATTTGCCACAAGCCTGCCATCTGCATCAAGCAGGGCACATGAAAAATCCAGCCGCTCTTTGATATTTACCGACAGAGCCGTCCGCTGCAGTAAAGCTCCCATATTTTCTGCTATGGACATGAAACGGTTAGTAAACAATTCCAGCTCTGTCTCCCTGGCTGCGCCCTTCTTTTTTCCTCTTATTTTATTCACGCTCTTTAAAATAGCAGTCCCTGATGCATCTGTTTCCAGTTCCCATCCTTCTTTTACCCACGTTGTTGCAAAATGATCAAGTATCAGTGCCTCTCCGGCTAAATAAGAACCCGGCTGCAGTGAATCAAGGTAATAGACGGCGGTCTTATTATCAATACGATAAGCGGGAACAGCCTGGTATCTGTCAGCCTTCCCGGGCTGCCGTTCGTTTTCTTCCCCGTGCACCCTCACTATTACCCTTAGCGATTCCACTTCAATTGCACGCTTAGTCACTGTGTGGCCATAAAGGTCGCCATAGGCACGGGTAAAATCAACGGCAAGAGTCCCGGCACCCCTGAACGGTATTTCGAGGCAGCTGTCCTGCCCGGCATATCTTACAAAAGCAAGCTCCTTATGTGTTGAAATATTTTCGGCAGGGAAGCCTTCGTCAACCAGTGTTTTAACTGCACCGGACTTGCATTCCTCAAATAACTGCGGAAGGCGGTCTTCCACCACGGCTAAAAGTTCCAGGACCTGTTTCTCGGCAAAGCGCTCAACGGGTGAATGACCTATGCCATAAGC
Source organism: Bacteroidales bacterium (assembly GCA_036351095.1). Classification (GTDB taxonomy): domain Bacteria; phylum Bacteroidota; class Bacteroidia; order Bacteroidales; family VadinHA17; genus UBA9300. The sequence continues at coordinate 1,565 of JAZBOI010000302.1, forward strand.
ACTTAACAATCCTGCATCGTGCGGCAGCAGTATGGTTCTTACCCCGAGCATGTCGGCTATGTCGCATGCATGTAAACCCCCGGCTCCTCCAAAGGCAATCATGGCATAATCAGCAGGATCATAGCCCCTGGCAAGTGATATTTTCCTAATCGCTCCAGCCATAATCTCGTTTGCAATATCTATAAAACCACTCAGAATATCCCGGGATTTTCTCCGTTCACCTGTTTTCTCTGCGATCTCTTCCAGTAGTTCACCCAGGCTTTTTTCAGCATGCTCCCTGAACACCGGTATGCCGAACTGACCGGTATCAAGCCTGCCCAGGAGCAGGTTAACATCGGTTATTGTCAACGGCCCGCCTGCACCGTAACATGCCGGTCCGGGGTATGCACCCGCACTCTCGGGGCCTACGGTTAATTTATAGCCGTCAAACCCGCAAATTGAACCGCCTCCTGCAGCAACAGTCTCTATTGCTATGGCCGGGCTGTTGATACGCGCGTCGCCTACTTCCAGCTCGTAGCGGTAATCAAAGGAGCCATCGATGCGTGACACATCAGTGCTGGTACCTCCCATGTCAAAAGTGATGAGCTTTTCAAATCCTGACCTTCTGCCAATGGCCTTAGCCCCAGCAACACCCCCTGCCGGACCGCTCAGGAGACTGTCCTTGGGAAAGAAATTATCCGCCTGGACCAGGCCTCCTGCACTGGTCATTACAAGAAAGTTTTCTGTGCCGGTACTGGCCCTGATATCATTAACATAATCGTTTATTACAGGTGACAGGTAGGCATTGACAACGGTGGTATCGGCCCTGTTCTGTATTTTTATCAGTGGCGAAACCCTGTGTGACACAGAAACGGATCTTATGCCCTGGTTCCTGAGCTCCTCACTAATCATCTTTTCGTGTGAAGGATTAAGATAGCTGTTCATCAGGCACACTGCAGCCGATTCAAGAGATCCAAGCTTCAATTTTTTTAACTGCCCGCTGAAAACTTCAAGGTCCAGGCCCTTCAATATCCGGCCTTGCGCATCTGTTCGTTCATCCACCTCCAGTACTTCAGAATAAAGCATACTGCGCTTTTGAACATTTAGGGCAAATATGTCGGGGCGCGACTGGTTGCCTATCTCCAGCAGGTCAGCAAAACCTTTTGTTACGATGAACAGAGTTCTTGCACCTTTCCTCTCGAGCAAGGCATTGGTACCCCTTGTCGATCCCAGTTTAAAGATCATGCCCGGGAAATCCTCCTTAAGGGCTGTACCCGTCAGCAACCTTGCCCCCAGGATGGGAGCCTCCTCGTTGGATGTAATCTCGAAACTGCTGCTCTCTGAAGGCACCCGCCCTGGTGGCCTGTTCAGCTTTATGATTGAAGTGTTTACATCAAAACTTTCAACCATTACTCCTGTATACTGTTCCGGGAGGATGCGGAATGAAAAGCCTTTAATCAGGTCACGCCCAAGCTTCCATGACTGGGCTGTTTCAAACTCAACATCCGAGATCACCCTTTTTATAGTCCCGCGAAGACTGCTATTACTTAGCACTTTAACCCGTTTCTGAGCGCCATGGGCATCAACAGCAATACAATCGGTAAAAGTACCGCCGGTATCAACAAAGATCTTATATTCCTTAGCGCTCATTTTTCCTGTTAGTGCTTGCATTTACCCTGTTCCTGCGACCTGTCCCTGTTGCTACCACAATTATCACTGCCATTGATAAAACAGCAACTATGACCTGTGCCGGCATTGTGCTGACAAAACCGGGTACAATCAAAGCCCCCACGGCTTTGAGGGCATTGTTAAGCCCTATAATCAGGGTTACATATATAACTGCCAGCATCAGTATATTCGATATATTGTAAATAACAGACTTCCTGTCGATACTCTTCTGTATTACCATGTAAAGGAAAATACTTACAAAAGGCAGTAAAAAACCGTTCAGGGCCTGGGCAAGGATTATGGCCGGCACCGGTTTGAAATTCATTAAGGCAAAACCAATCCCCGTGCACAATACCAGTATCCATGCTGCACGGAAGCGCGTTGATCTATGTCCCCATTTTCCAGGCTGTTCACGTCCGAACAGGCTTGACAGTGTGACTGCTGCAGCCAGTGGAGCTGTTACTGTTGAAGTAAAACCTGCGGCAAAGAGGCCAAAGCCCAGCAGGTATTTTCCCGCACCACCTATCCTTTCCTCCAGAACAGCGGCCAGCGACTCAAAAGAAAAAGAGCCGGATATAGCTGAACCGGTGATGAGAACCGCCATGGAAAAAATCCCTCCCATGATAATGGCAATACTGAGTCCAAAGCGCATCTCTTTGAGAGTCTGACTCTTTGATGACAGTCCTGAACCAAGGAAAAGATTATAGGGTACTATTGTTGTGCCGATAAGAGCCAGTACCAGGACTCCGGCACGTGGACCCGGGAGGGAAGGTATAAATGCACCCTTAATAATCTCCGTATAATCAGGCTTAACCATTACTGCTGTTACCATGAAGCCGATTCCCATTACAACAACCAATATACCCAGTATCGTTGAAATAATTCTGAGTGAGGGTATGCTCAGCAGTATTGCAGCTGTGATACCTATAGACAGCACCAGTATATATGAAGGTATATTGAAAAGAAGCCTGATACCTTCCACAGCACCCAGGAGGTTGCCCATCTCATAGGCAGCAGCGCCTATAAATATTGCTCCAAGGACGAGTATCAGAACAGCGGCTTTTGATGTGCGTCCCTCAAAATAAACAGAAATTGACTGTCCCAGGTTCCTCCCTGTCACTATGCTTATGCGTGCGGCTGCTTCCTGTAGCAGCAGGCAGGCCAGTGTTGAAAACAACAGCGCCCAGAGCAGTCCTGTACCATATTCCGCACCGCTGCTGGCTGCCGTGGTAACTGTACCGGGACCTATAAAGGCAGCCGAGATAACCGACCAGAACAGTATGTTGAGGATGCGCTTCTTTGCGGACATTTATCCTTCAGTTTGAAGATTTCCCGGATCTCTTTCCCGGTATTTTATAACTCCAGCGTCACAGGGCAATGGTCAGAGCCCATTATCTCATTAAGAATGTCGGCTTTCCGGATGGATGTGACCAGGGCCTTGCTGACAAGGAAATAATCAATTCTCCAGCCCACATTCTTTCCTCTTGCATTTGCCCTGTAGCTCCACCATGAATAGGCATCCTTCCTGCCAGGGTGGAAATGCCTGAAAGTGTCGATAAAATCTCCTGTATAACGGTCCATCCCATCAATCTCCTCCTGCATAAACCCGGCTGATTTATTGTAATTCTGTTTTGGTCGCGCAAGGTCTATTTCCCTGTGTGCCACATTAAAATCACCGCAGACAATAAGAGGTTTTTTCCTTTCCTTCTCCTTAAGGTAATTAAAGAAAACCTTATCCCACTCCTGCCTGTAGCTGAGTCTTTTCAGTTCACTCCCTGAATTAGGGACGTACACATTGATAAGGTAGAAATCATCATATTCCAGGCTGATAACCCTTCCCTCATCATCAAAGTCCTTCATCCCTATACCCATATTAATATCCAAAGGCTCTTTTTTAGCCATTACAGCAGTTCCTGAATAACCCGGTCGGTGAGCCGAATTTGAAAAAACATTATAGTTATCTATCCCTTCAAGGGTCTCGGACACCTGTTCATCCTGGGCTTTGGTCTCCTGCAGGCAAAGGATATCAGGATCCATTTCCTGGATGATGCCGGCAAAGTCCTTTTTGATTATGGCCCTTATTCCATTAATATTCCACGATACGATTTTCATAGTCGATGAATGTATTGTTTACAATTAAGCAGTGAAGATAATAAAATGTTGGAATGTGTAGGCTGTCAGATAAGCCCGTATTTTCATTACGAACCTTTCTGCCATCAGGGGCACAATATCGGTTAAGCTGCCGGTCAGCAATCAAATTATTCACCTTCCATGACAGGCCAGTAGGAATATTTAACCTGCGGTCTACAAGTTGCTCATGACACCTCCCAGTACAAGAAGGAGTATTATTATCGGATACAGTGCCAGCATTACTATAATCATTATCCCCGTGAACTTATAATGTGATTTTAAGAAATGCATAGATTCTGTCAGGGATTTGCTGTCTGATTCTTTTACTGCCTGTTTGGCCTTGCTTGAAAAATTAAAAAGATAGTAGATCGGAAAGAAATACAGGACCGCAATAAGCAGGTAAAGGATCCCAATTCCAATCCCTATTGCCGGGCTTATAAAGTCATCCCCGATAATCGCCAGTGCGGTACCGGAGAATAATGCCACAAGAACCAATATGCCGACACCAATAAAGCCAAGTATAGCCAGGAACATTGCCCATTTCCTTGCTTCTTCAAGGTGCCTTAAGCTTTCATGGTTGAATTCTACAGCCTTATTTGCCTTACTATTTATCTCTTCCATATTACCTTATTATAATTTGTTATTTCAAATCCTCTTTATAAACTTACAAAAATCTATTGATTTCACACAGACATATAAATGATGAGATGATTTATAAAGAAAAGATACAAAAAAAATTAGTTGACTTTAATCAACCGCTATCACAAAAACTGATTATTGACTTTTCTGTGCATAAATTGTCGGGTTCTCTAAAGGGCTAGTACAAGATATTGGGATTAACTTCTCAGTCGAAGCTAAAAATGGAGAGAAAATAAATGAAATTTGATAACTTTGATAAATATATATACTTGATAATCAATAACTAAATTTGATGTTAGTAAGAATAATAAAAATTGGAGGTTTATATGAAGTTTAAAACATCGGATAAAGTTGATTTATTTTACATGACGTATGGTGACAGAGCTAAAGAACCAATTGTATTAATTCATGGACTTGGCGCGGACCATGAAATGTGGAAACCGCAAATTGAAAACTACCCGGAAAATGGATTTTTCTTAATAGTTCCTGACATGCGTGGTCATGGGAGTAGTTCAAAAGTAAATTCCTTCCGTATCAGTGATTGTGCAAGGGATATTGGTGAATTGTTGGATCACCTTGAAATAAAAACTGCAAATATCATTGGAGTGAGTATGGGAGGTGTTATTGCTCAGCAATTTGCTTGCGACTTTCCCGGAAAGACTGCAAAACTAATCATTACAGATAGTTTCAGTGAGGTATCGTCATTTACTGAAAAAGTTGCAGGCTGGATGCAATGGTTGACGATAAAAATTGCACCTTCGCTGCTCAGCAAATCACTTGAATCTGCCTATAAAGGAGATGAAAAAGCTGAGGTACGAGACTATTTTAAGAAATCCTACGCTCGTATGGATAAAAAACAATTACTGATGGCGAGGAAAGCCCTCAACAGGTTTAATATAACCGGGCAATTAAACAGGATAAAAGTTCCTGCCCTTGTTTTGGTTGGAGACGGATTTGGAAAATTTGCTTTAAAAATGGCTGAGAAAACGGATGAAGCAATTAGTGACTCGAAATTGGAAGTACTTAAAGGAGGAAGCGATCCATCCAATTTAGTGGTTCCTGATAAATTTGATCCTGAAGTAATAAATTTTTTAAAAAATTAATTACTAAGGAGAAAACAATAGCCTGGAGCTCCGCCAGGAAACTGGCAACAAAGAGGTAAATTTATTTAACAAAAAAGCCCGGCGCACTCAGGCTGACCGGGCTTTTATATTGTATGTCTTCACCAAATCTTCTGCAGGACTATTGTGCAGAAGATAAAGCAATCTTATTTCTTCCTGTTGCCGCTTTTGGTTTTAATAACCACAACGCCGGCGGCTCCCCTTGAGCCGTAAATGGCTGTTGAAGAACCCTTTAATACGTTGATTGATTCCACATCAGCAGGAGCGATATTCGATAGAGACTGTACTGGTGATCCATCTACAATAAGCAGGGGATCATTGGAAGCATTAAGTGAGGTTATGCCCCTAATCCTGATTGATGTTCCTTCTACTACCACCCCTGGAAATTCACCAACCAGCATTTCATAAACATCCCTGTATGACCTGTTCTTGAAATTGTCACCATCTATGGAAGAGATGCTGCTAACAAGGTCGTCTTCACCAATCTTTCCATATCCTGTTTCAACTACCTCCCCGGATTGGGCAGGAGCGAAAGCCATATTATCGGATTCAAGATTTATCATTACTTCCAGCTTCTCCTGTCCTACATAGTCAACCTCAAGTCCGCCGTATTCAGCACTTAAGAATGATATTTTCTGCGCATCAGGCTTGATTCTCAGCCTGAATTCCCCTTTCGCATTGGTCATTTTATTTGAATTCATGCCGTCAACAAATATCATCACATTGCTCACAGGTACAGAGTCCCTGTTAACAATTTTCCCTGTAAGGACTGCCTTCTTCTTGTTGTTTTTTCCCTGGCCTGCCATTGGCCCGCAAATAAATATTGCAAGAATTATGGTTGCTGCTATTTTTATTTTCATGACTATTTTCTTTTTTAAGTTTTCAATATTTCCGGCCTCATCTCCCGGCCTTATACAACTCCTGTTTAATAATGACCCTTAAGTGCTGTCTTTACCCTATCAGAAAAAGATTAATCATCTGATAAAAGATATAACAAAACCAGGTCCTAAAAGTTGAATTCCCGTGTAAAGGTACAAAAACCCTGTACAAATTCTGATGTAAACCTGAGGGGAATAACTCTTTTATTATGATTTTAGCCGGACGCTACAATTGGATCAGCCTCGAATATAACCTGACAAAAAACTAAAAACATATTTGTAGATTGTTCCACATTAGAATTATCTTGGGGATATGAAAAAGAAAAGAGTTTTTTCTGTACCCCGGAAGATGTAGATTTTACGGAAAGCAGAGGAAAATAACAATAAAAGTGCATTAAAACAATCGTTACCTGACATTTAAGAAATATGATGCGAATTAAAGGAATTATACTGGCTGCCCTGATTATTTCTTTCACATTTTCCTGCAAAAATGAAGACAGGCTAAACTATAAGAACCCTGATATGGCAATAGAAGACAGGGTTGAGGATTTATTGGCCAGGATGACTATTGAAGAGAAATTTGGCCAGATGTTTATGGTTCCTGCTGATTTTTCAGGCGGACTGGAAAAATATAAAGATGGTATTTTCGGATTACAACTGAATACAGAGTCATCCTTAAGCTCTCAACAAATACTGGAATATGATGAGGGAGGAAAAGCTGTACAAACAGCTATGCTTGTTAATGAGATACAGAAGTACTTTGTTGAAGAAACACGATTAGGCATTCCAATAATTCCATTTGATGAAGCTCTGCATGGATTGGTTCGAAAAGGTGCTACAGCCTATCCCCAGTCTATTGCATTA
>JAZBOI010000303.1:0-12018 GCA_036351095.1 Bacteroidales bacterium
GGGTGAACTGCCCATTACCGCTACCAGGGAAAAGGAATAACAGACTGTCATTTTTATAAAGTGATAATTTATTTAACTTTATTTCTCCCCAGAATAATCAGCAAATAATTTAATCCAGGAGAATATGAAAAGACTTTTACTCTTTCTTTTTCTTATTACAGCTTTCTCATACCTGAATGCACAGCTTATTTTTTATGAACCGATGAGCAAGAGGCTGACCGGGTATAACATGGATGTTGAACTTGACCCTGAAGCCAAGACAGTAAGCGGTTCAATGGAAGCCTACTGGATCAATAACTCGGGGAGAAGTGTCCCTGATGTGCAGATGCATATGTACCTGAATGCCTTCCGAAGCAATAAAAGTACTTTTTATACAGAGAGCAACGGATCGCCCGGCAGCAGCGAAATTGATTATGGTTGGATCGAGATAAACAGCATAATAAACCGCAGGGGCAGCGATCTCAAAAAGTACATGGAGTTTATCCAGCCTGATGATGGTAATGAACATGACAAAACAGTACTTCGAATAATGCTGCCCGAACCAGTAAGACCGGGTGATACCGCCTTTTTTTATATAGACTTTACCTCAAAGCTGCCATCCAGCATCAGGAGAACTGGATTTAATGATGATTTCTTTTTTGTTGCCCAGTGGTTCCCTAAATTCGGGGTATATGAAACAAGAGGAATGCGGGATGTGGTAAGGGACGGGTGGAACTGCCACCAGTTTCATGCGAATTCTGAATTTTATGCCAATCATAGTGTTTACCAGGTCAGGATGAAGGTGCCGGAAGAATATATTGTTGGCAGTGGCGGACAGCTTATCAGCCAGGAAGTGAATGGTGAAGGTATGAAAATATTGAATTACAGGGCTGAAGATATTGTCGATTTTGCATGGACTGCCTGGCCGGGCTACAGGGAATATGAAGATCAGTGGGAACATGTTAAGATAAAATTCCTTTTACCTGCCGGCAGGGAAGACCAGGTCGAAAGGCAGTTTACGGCTGTAAAAAATGCACTTAACTATCTGAATGAACATGTAGGTCCCTATCCCTGGCCGCACCTGACTTTTGTTGATCCTCCCACAAAGGGGGCAGGAGCAGGAGGGATGGAATATACTACTCTTTTCACATCTGCAAGTGCAGCCCGAATGCCTGAATTTATTCACCTGCCCGAGATGGTAACAGTACATGAATTCGGACATGCATATTTTATGGGTATCCTGGCTACCAATGAGTTCGAGGAACCCTGGATGGATGAAGGAATAAATTCATACTGGGAAGCAAGAATAATGGATCATTTCTATGGGCCCGGTAAGGGAATGATCAACCATGAGCACTTCTATCTCTCTGATAAAGAAATGCAGAGGATGGGTTACGTTCATGCTCCAAACAGGGCTGTCTCTGACAACACTCCTTTCTCATGGAAATATCCCCCTGGATCCTACGGCATGCTTTCATACCAGAAAGCTGCAACATGGCTCCTTACCATGCAGGGTATTATAGGTGAGGAAACCATGGACGAGATTTTCAAGACTTATTATAAAGAATGGGCTTTTAAACATCCTTCAACAAGTGATTTTGTGAGGATAGCCAACCGGGTGGTACGGCAGATGCACGGCGATAAGTACGGGGAGAACCTTGACTGGTTCTTTGACCAGACACTTTTTGGTACGGGTATATGCGACTATAAGCTGGCAGGTATCTCAAATCATAAAGAACGGTCTTTCCGGGGCATGGTGAAAACCGACACAGCAGGTATGGTAGTGCATAAAGAGGCAAGCCCGGGAGAAGATATCTACAACTCGGTGGTAAGGGTGGAACGCATTGGTGAAGTGCAGCTGCCCCTTGAACTGCGGGTGTATTTCGAGGACGGCACTGAAGTAAATGAATACTGGCACGGAAAAGACAGGTACAGGTATTTTGAATACCTCGGACCGCGAAAGGTTATCAAGGCTGAAATTGACCCGGACCGTAAACTGCCAATGGACGTCAATTATATTAACAATTCCTATACAATAACACCTGATAAGGTGCCACAAAAAAGACTGATCAGGAAACTGGCCACATTCATGCAGTTTTTTACACATATTATATCATTATAAATCAGTGTAATATGAAATTAATTAAAGCATTTACGTCGGGAGCAACACGGGCATTCCGTTCCCTTAAAGCACTATTAATGATATGGCTTCTGACTTTCTCCTTCCTGGCATTATTCTCATTACCGTTGAGGTCCTTCCTGAGCACTTCACTGGGAGATACTGCTTCCACTCCTGTACTGGATAAGGCCCTTGACCTGTCCTATTTCATGAATCTCGGGCAGGCTTTTAATTCCCTGCTTTCAGCGATAAGCGGGGGGATATTGATTGTATTGTTGATATTCTTCTTCCTTTACATCTTCCTTAACGGGGGTCTTTTTGATTCACTCCGGGAAAATTCCTGGTCGTATAAGCCGGGTGATTTCTTCAGGGCATCAGCCAGGTATTTCCTGTCATACCTTGCCATCACGGTACTTGTTATTTTTATGGTACTTATTGCATTGTTCATTATTATAGGCCTGCCTCTTTTAATCCAGGGAGCGGGTACATCAGCTTCTGAAGAAGCAACGTTTAAACTGTTGTCAATACTCAGGATAGTTGCCCTGCTTGTACTGCCAATCTTTCTGCTGGTGGCTGATTACGCAAGGGCATGGCTGGTTGCAAATAAGCATACGAAAGTTTTTAAGGCACTGGGCTATGGCTTTAAGGCAAGCTTTAAATATTTCTTCAGCTCCTATGTGTTTATGCTCGTCATGGTAATCCTGCAGTTTCTGTTTGCCTTGCTGGTGGTTGACATACTTTCAGGATACAGCCCTGAATCAGGAGGTGGACTGTTGCTGCTTTTTATTATATCACAGGGACTGTTCCTCGTTAAGTTATACATGAGGGCATTAAGGTACGGAGGTATTACTGCACTGTACCAGTTATAAACCGGGTGACGCTTTTCGGGTAGTTTATCTATTGCTTTATTAACTTCAGGTAATCGATACCGGCCATATTGCCGGGAAGTGCCCGGCTGTCACTTCCCTTTATTTCAATCGTAAGTATGTTATCTCCTTCGGGCAAAATATGCCGGCCAAGGGGCACTTCAACCACCTCTTCTCCATCGGTGTAGCCGTTAAAATCAATCCCGGCCCTCCTGGCATTGATCTCAAACGATACAATTCCATAATCCCGTGCCCTGGATAAACGTGCGGATACCATGTATTGACCTGTTTCAGGAACAATAAACCTGGTCATTAGCTTATCACCCGTTTCCCCGTTTCGCCACCATAACTGCCCCTTGTTGCTCCAGTCCCAGCCTGTAATATACTGTGTTTCGGCAGTCCCTCCTTCAAGGGCCATAACATCCAGGAACTCTCCCTCCACAATCCCTTCATCATTGACCGCGGGTTTTACTATATCGGCTCTTTCACGGGCTACTACTTTCGATACAGCTTCTTCATCAGGGCTTATATTAATCATCGCGCCCGGGAATATGTAATAATAGCTTGTGAGTGCATAATTTATAACAGCTGGCGTCCAGTGCCATAGTTCAATATTCGAGCTTATATTTTCATTAAACGGAATGGCATCGAGCATCCTGTAGCGCATGTTGACAGTCATACCGGGGTGAAAGTTACCCGCTCCTGTTGGCTGGGCAATAAAAGGATGACTGAATTCCTCGGGCCGGCACCAGGCATAGCCGTAGTAATCTTCCGTGCCGGTGCCTATTGAAGAGGGAAAATCTTCATTGTCCACAAATATTTTCTCATCTCCTTCGCCCCACCATGCATCAGTGGTGTTGTAAACTGTAACAGCATCCCCGGAATATAAGCCTTTGCCTTCAATGTCAATATAATTGATATCCCTGTGTTTACCCGTGCCACCAACATTTTCAGCACCCGCAGTTTTAATATTATGATACTCATGCCATGACGACCCGAAATACATACTTTTCCCGGTCCACCTGTAGGGTTCAAAGAAAATTTGCATTTCAATATTCACAGTATCACCGGAAAAATTATGCACATGTATGTCAGCTTTTTCCCTGAAAGGCATTATCCAGTCAGATTGCATCGTGCCGGTCTCATTCACCCTTGTGAACCATGTGTCATAAGTATGTAATTCGTGGCCTGTTCCGAAAAAATCGCCTGCTGGCACCCAGACAGTGGTATTGCCGTCAAAGGATATTTCCAGGACAGTTGACCTGAGAGCCTGGTTGATGTTTTCAGCATCAATGCTCATACTTATCCTGTTTATGGCCTGCCTGCCCTTCCCTGTGGAATAAGAGATTGAACTGCCGGGCAGTATATCACCCGACAGGGTGACCGGCTCAGATGCCATGTCACCCGGCTCCATAAGTGTCCGGTTCACCTCCTCCATCAGACTCCCCGCTTCACGAAGGGTTTCCATCGTGAGTGTCGCAAGCCTGGCATCATCTTCATAATCCCTGTAAGAGATATTATAATAGACACTTGGTGAACGCCTGTTTTCGCTTATCTCTATAGCATCACATTCATAGGTGATCTTGCAGCCTGCTGCGTAAGGTATCGGAAGGTAGAGGTTATGCCCTCTCCTGTAATAATCTGATTCAGGTGATACTGACGAACTCAAAGGCTCCCCTGTAAGAAATTGTCCGCTGAGTACTTCAAGTATGCCTGCTTCAACGAAGGGATTTTCATTGTTGTCAAGATAGATTCTAACCGTTCCCTCGTGGCTTCCCTCTCCTGCAAATGTCATCCACCATCTCACTATCGCACCCGGTCCTTCATGATCAAAGAGTACGAATTCCCTCCTGCCTTCATTCTCTTCCTCACGGATAAACTGTGTGTAATCGGCATTGGCAAACCAACCTTCTTCACCCGGTGCCACCGATCTTCGGTCATAGCTGCTGAACTGCTTCAGCTTGTAGGGCGTTTCAGGATATTTGCTTAATTCTTGCCTGTCGGTCATTTCCGTCATAAGAGAATGGAAAGTAACAGGCTGCTTACCGGTGCAGAATGTAAGCAAAAATAGCCCTGTGGCCAGGGCAAGTATGCGTAAAGCTTTTATTCGTACTGACCGGGGTAATAATGAGACCATCTTTCTGCCGTAACGCGGATGGCTCTTTTTTAAGACTTGAAATAAATCTGCCGTTATCATTTTATTTTGTATGGGTTTCATAGGACTGATGAATGCTTCAAATCAAAATTATGAAAATTAAATTAATTACGAATGGTGTTAGCCGGTATCAATAAAAATATTAAGGGCTTAGCAATAAAAAGCCGGCATTCCAGTTAAATAAATATGCTATTAAGATTTATGAGCCAGGATATGCATCTTTAATTATTTTCGATTTATATTTGCACCCGGGTATGATTTTTGTAGTATTTTTTATCCGGGTTAAATTTTCAAAATGTCATATTAAAAAATTAACGAGGAAAATGAGGAGAACGATTTATTATTTATTTGGCTTTCTGCTTATCATTATAATTTCAACTGCCTGTGGTAATGGCAGAAATGAAGTATCAGATGAGAAACATCTTTCATATATTACGAGCCAGGAAGACGGAAGTATTATCCTGGATCTCGAAAATGCCTATCTCCTTCAGGACAGCCTGCGTCCTGATATGAATACGGCTGAATGGTTTTTCAAAATCAAGAAGAAGGGAAGGTATGAATTATGGTTAAGCTCTTATACAAGGGATACGATGAATCTCAGGTATGACGGTCCCGTTTACATCAATTTCAGGGATAAAAAGATAAAGGCAGAATCTATCATCGGTAACGAGATTGTACTGGATACACCCAATATTGGTAATATGTATTACCGGGCCGACTCCAAACTGGGATCGGTATATGTTGAGCAGGCGGGTGAATATAATATCCAGATCTCTGGGTCCCAGGTCAGACCCTGTGAGGTTTCATCTCTCAGCAACAGTTCAAGGCATACCGAGCTCAGAAGTCTTATATTAAAACCAATGACCGAATGACCGGTCCGGATGGCATATTCAGTATCGACAACAAAGTAATTATTATAACCGGTGGCGAGGGTGTTCTGGGGAGCACCCTCGCTGTCGGTCTGGCCTCTCTTGGTGCCAGGATTGTTATTATAGGGATCAATGAGGACAGGGGCAAAGAAATAGAGCAGGAGATTGCCGCAGCAGGAGGGAAAGCTGTATTCCATAATGCCAGTGTACTCGACAGGAAAGCCCTGGAGGAGGTAAGGGAGTCGCTTATTTCAGGCTGGGGTGCTGCAGATGTTCTGATCAATGCAGCAGGCGGTAATATGCCCGGGGCAAGCGTGGGTGAGGATCAGGATGTCTTTGATATGAGTATCGATGATTTCAGGAAGGTGAATGAGCTTAATCTTGACGGTACGGTAATCCCCTCGATGGTTTTTGGGGAACAGATGGCCAGGCAGGACAAGGGTGTTATAGTCAACTTTTCATCAATGGCATCATTAAGAGCCATAAGCAGGGTTGCCGGCTATTCAGCTGCCAAGGCTGCCGTCGACAATTTCACCCGGTGGATGGCGGTTGAGATGGCAGTCAAATATGGAGATGGTATAAGGGTTAATGCCATAGCTCCCGGCTTCCTGGTCACAAAACAAAATCATGATCTTCTGATAAAACCGGATGGTTCTCTCACTGAAAGAGCAAAGAAAATTATCAGTCTTACTCCCTTCGGGCGCTTTGGCAGGCCTGAGGAACTGGCAGGTACCATTCTGTGGCTAATATCCGATGCTTCAGCGTTTGTAACTGGTGCAGTTATCCCTGTGGATGGTGGCTTCTCAGCCTGGTCAGGCGTTTAAGAAATTGCTGATCTTATTTTTATGTTCAGCATCCCTGTTGACGGGGGATTCTCATCCTTTTAAGGCGCCCCGTGGTCACGGCCTGTTGTCCCGTATCCATTCTTTTGCGTTAATAAAAGCCTGCATCCATGGTGTTACATCGTCTGCCCTTCTTTCTTCAGGATAGAAGGCGCACTGCCAGGGCATGAATGATCTTTCAAGGTGGGGCATGATGGCCAGGTGCCTGCCGTTTTCCGAGCACAGGGCGGCTGTATTGTACTGCGAACCGTTAGGGTTGGCAGGGTAGGTGTCGTGATGATATTTGACAGGGATATTATAGGCTGATTCGTCATAAGGCAGCCCGAAGCGCCCTTCGCCATGAGCAACCCATATTCCCAGTTTCATGCCTTCCATGCCTTTGAGCATGACTGAATTGCTCTCAAGGATATCCACGGTGAGGAAGGCAGATTCGAATTTGCCGGATGCGTTCTTCCTGAGCGTAGGTTTATCCTTGTGCCCGGGACAAATAAGATCCAGTTCGGCCATCAGCTGGCAACCGTTACATACTCCCAGGCTTAAGGTGTCGTTACGTTTGTAGAAGTTTTCAAGTGATATCCTGGCTTTTTCATTATATGTGAATGCACCGGCCCAGCCCCTGGCAGAGCCAAGGACATCTGAGTTTGAGAATCCGCCGACAAAGACTATCATGTTGACATCCTCAAGATTCTCCTTCCCGCTGATAAGGTCGGTCATGTGTACGTCTTTGACATCGAAGCCTGCCAGGTGGAGTGCATAGGCCATTTCCCGGTCGCCATTAACTCCTTTTTCCCTTATTATGGCAGCCTGCACACCCGTTCTTTCCTTCCTTCCATGATCTGCTCCAAGGTCCCCCAGACTTCCCGTGAAATCCTTCATATTAAAAACCAGCCCGTGATCATGGTAATTCTCATATTTCTCAAGTGCCAGCTCCCTTCCACACTGCAGGCGGTCGAAAAGGTAGGAGGTCCTGAACCACATATTACGCATTTCCTCTATGTCAAAGACATAGTCTTTCCCGTTTTTTGAAATGAAGATTGCCCTTTTACCCGAGGGTTTACCAATTGAATAGAAAGTTATACCTCTTTCGAGCAGAATTTCAGCTATCTCCTCTTCGTCGTCCACCTGTATTATTATACCCGGATTCTCACTGAAGAGCAGTTTAACTATGTCATCTTCGTTCAGGGCATCCAGGTTTATGCTCATTCCCGCCTCGGTGTTTGCAAAGCACATTTCCAGGAGGGTGGTAATCATTCCACCCGAGGATATATCATGACCGGCAAGTATTTTCCTGCCATTTACCAGCTCATGCACGGTGTTAAAGACTGTTTTAAAATATTCAGGGTCATTAACCGTGGGCGTTTCTGTTCCTATCCTGTTTCTTACCTGTGCAAAGCTGCTACCGCCAGTTTTGAATGAATCGCGGCTCATATCAATATAAAGCAGGCTTGTATCGGAATCTGGTACCATGACAGGCTCAATAATCCTGCGCACGTCTGTCACCTCGCCCGATGCAGAAATTATCACCGTACCCGGTGAAATGACAGTCCCGTCCTTATATTTCTGTGTCATTGAAAGGCTGTCTTTCCCGGTCGGTATATTTATTCCGAGGCTTATGGCGAAATTGCTTGCAGCTTCAACTGCTTCGTAAAGCCTTGCATCTTCACCCGGATTTTTACAGGGCCACATCCAGTTGGCCGATAGGGATATTGCTGATATGCCGTCTTTGAGAGGAGCCCAGATAATATTTGTAAGAGCTTCAGCTATTGACAGCACCGACCCGTGGGCGGGGTTTATTAGTCCGGCCGCGGGGGCATGGCCTATTGATGTGGCCAGCCCTTTTACTCCCCTGTAGTCCAGCGCAATGGCACCCAGGTTATTGAGAGGCAGCTGCAGTTCGCCCGCACACTGCTGTTTGGCTATGCGCCCGCTGACCGAGCGGTCCACCTTGTTGGTGAGCCAGTCCTTACAGGCAACCTCTTCTATCTGCATCACCTGCTTAACATAGTGTTGCAGGTCATTAATGTCATAATCCACTTCCCTGTATGCCGCCTGGATGGTTATATCCTTCATAACTGTTTGCGGAGGATCTCCAAAGAAGGATGTCAGTTGCAGGTCAATAGGCTTATTACCTGTCTCAGAATTTTCAAAAGTGAACTGGTGATCACCCGTTACTTCACCTATCACATACACAGGTGCCCTTTCCCTTTCGGCAATACGTATCAGCTGATCAACATCTTTTTTACTGATGACCAGGCCCATTCTTTCCTGTGACTCATTGCCAATTATTTCCCTGTCAGAGAGTGTGGGATCGCCAACCGGCAATTTGTTTATTTCTATTTTACCTCCTGTTGCTTCAACCAGCTCGGAGAGGCAGTTGAGGTGTCCCCCCGCACCATGGTCATGCAATGAAATTATTGGGTTCGATTCAGATTCACCCAGCGCACGAAGAGCGTTATATACCCTTTTCTGCATCTCAGGGTTAGCCCTCTGTACGGCGTTCAGCTCAATGGCACTGTCGTAGCGGCCAGTTTCAACACTGGATACAGCTCCTCCTCCCATACCGATGCGGTAATTATCACCACCCAGCATGACAATAAGATCCCCTTTCTGAGGAATATCCTTTTCACTGTCCTCCATTTTTCCGAAACCTATTCCGCCGGCCAGCATTATCACCTTGTCATATCCCAGCTGCCTGTCATTTTCTTTATGCTCAAAGGTAAGCAGGGAACCGCAAATCAAGGGTTGCCCGAACTTGTTCCCAAAATCGCTGGCCCCGTTTGACGCTTTGATAAGTATCTCTTCGGGCATATGGTACAGCCATTTCCTTGGCTCTATCTCTTTTTCCCAGTCGCGACCGTCACCGCTGCGGGGATAGGAGGTCATATAAACTGCTGTTCCCGCTATGGGAAAAGCACCCTTGCCTCCCGCTATCCTGTCGCGTATCTCACCACCGGTACCCGTTGATGCCCCGTTGAAGGGCTCAACCGTTGTAGGGAAATTATGTGTTTCAGCCTTGAGCGACAGCACTGTTTCCACTTCACGGATGGTAAAAAAATCAGCCTTGTCCTGTGTCAGGGGTGCAAAAAGCTCGGCAAGCGGACCACGGGCAAAGGAGCAGTTATCCCTGTAAGCCGATACTATATTATTCCTGTTGGTGAGAGTGGTTTTTTTTATGAGTGCAAAGAGGGTCGATTCTTTCTCTTCCCCGTCAATGATGAACTTGCCGTTGAAAATTTTATGACGGCAATGTTCGGAGTTTACCTGTGAGAAACCGAAGACCTCGCTGTCGCTTAGCTTCCTGCCGAGAGATTTGCTGAGATCTTCCAGGTATTTTATTTCTTCATCGCTGAGCGCCAGTCCTTCCGACTCATTATATGCGGCAATATCATCAATTTCATAGACGGGTTCAGGAACACGGTCGATATGAAAAATATCCTGTCCAAGATCCTTATACATATTTTGAAGCATAGGGTCGTAAGCGGCATCGGGACCGGAAACGGAAAAAAACTCTTCGATCCTTGTAATACCCTTTATGCCCATGTTCTGGCTTATTTCCACTGCATTTGTGCTCCATGGTGTTATCATTTCCTTGCGTGGGCCGATAAAATAGCCTTTAATCCTGTCATTACCGGTTTCTTCAGATGATCCAAAAAGCCAGGAGAGTTTTTCACTGTCCTTTGCTATTAAAGTTTTAAGGCTATCCAAGGCTATAATCTTACCTGGCAGGTGAAAGAAATAGATCATTTATTGCAATTTAATGATTTACCAATTTTTTTTTTGAGGGAAAAGATGATTTTCCTGTGATATATCGCAAATATAATACAATATGGTGTAATGTTAATTTTTAAACGTAACTTGGTTTCAGAATACATAAAGTACTATTATCAATCCCTTAACTCTAAGCCTGACCCTATGAAAAATCTACTTCCCATTGTCATTGCCGCACTGGTAATTAGCATTTCTTTATTCTCATGTAAAAAAGATAAAGATGCAGAAAGAGAAAACCTTTTCACGCTGTTTGATAATACTTACATCACTGATCATGGTTATATTTACCTTGGCGGAGTATTTGAAAATCAATCAGCACAATACGTCTATCTTTGTTCACCAGAAATAGATATTGTGAATATGCAAATTGAAGGTTACGGAGATGTAATATATCTTATGCTTTTATCAGATGACCCTGCTAATCTTATATCCGGAGATTACAGTAATGCTGATGATACATTTTCAGCAGGTGTTGCACTTGCATACGATTCTGATTTAATGGATGGTATGCTCTATTATATGGATCCTGATGGCATTTCAACTGCAAGGGTTGATGTTAATGCCACGACCTATGAGATTGAATACAGTATTACTTTAGAGTCCGGGAAAATAGTAGAGGGCTATTATAAAGGCGCACTGGAAAAAGTAAGTCTTAAATCTAAAACATCCGGGCCTTTATTTTTAAAATAACTCTTTATCTTGTTTCTTGTTTTTAAAGCCTGATCGCTTCAGCAGGGCTTCAAGCGAAGGTTCCTTGCCGCGGAAGCGACGGTACATCTCCATTGCCTCTGATGAGCCTCCTTTTTCGAGTATGTTTTTCCGGAATGCTTCAGCTGTCTCCCCGTTGAATATACCTTTTTCCCTGAAGAGGCTGAAAGCATCGGCATCCAGCACTTCAGACCACTTGTAGCCATAATATCCGGCGGCATATCCACCGGAGAAGAGATGCCCGAATGAGCAGCTCATATTTGTTCCTTCAACATGGGGCAGGAGTTCTGTTTTTTTCATTGCTTCCCTCTCGAATGCGTCAACGGATACTGCCGGGTCTATGTCAAGGGTGTGCCATGCCATGTCAAGGAAGGCGAATCCCAGCTGCCTGTTGCAGGCGTAACCTTCATTAAAGGTGATTGACTCTTTAATTTTATTTATCAGTCCGGGAGGAATTTTTTCTCCAGTTTTATAATGCCTGGCCCAGGAGTCGAGCCATTCCTTCTCGTAAGCCCAGTTTTCCATTAGCTGTGACGGAAGCTCAACGAAGTCGCGAGCTACATTTGTACCCGACAGGCTCCTGTAACGGCACCTGGACATCATTCCATGGAGGGCATGGCCGAATTCATGCATGAAGGTGGTAAGCTCGTTATGCGTTATCAGTGCAGGCCTGCTGGCTGAGGGTTTACTGAAGTTGGTTACTATCGAAATA
>JAZBOI010000304.1:0-6483 GCA_036351095.1 Bacteroidales bacterium
AGTCCATCTCTTCCGCGGCCTTTACCATATCTTCCATTGAATAAATACCATCGGTATAATTCGTATGGGTCTGCAGATCCCCTTTGATGTCTTCCGGCTTTATCAGCCCGGGAAGATTATTTTTACGGGCTGCCTCTATTTCTCCTTTATTCTCCCTTAATTCAGGTTCAACATAACGCAGATCAAGCTTCTTATATATCTCCTCTTCTGTTTTTGAGGCAATCAGTTTTTTACCTTTGTAGAGACCATATTCATTGACCTTCATGTTTTTCTCCCCGGCAATCTTTCTCAGTTCTATATTATGAGCTTTTGACCCTGTAAAATAGATCATGGCGGCCCCGTAAGCTTTCTTCTCAATAAGCCTCAGGTCAACGCGCATACCTGACTTAAGGATAATCGAGGACTTAGTATCACCTTTCGACAGCACCCTGCTAACATCATCATAAGAAGTAAAGTGTTCAATAGCCTTTTTGGGTTTTTTACTCCTTGCAAGCACATCAATATCCCCAATTGTTTCCTTCTTCCTCCTGTAGCTGCCTGCAATACTGATATCATCAAGCTCCTTTCCCAGGTAATCCCTCAGTGATTCTATCCTGTCTTCCACTTCTTTCAATCTGAACCTCCCCACATGATCCATTTGCTCGTAATCCTCAATAGCTTCCAGTATTGTTTCGGACATAAGAGGACCAAAGCCGCTTATATCATCAATTTTACCTTCCTGCGCGGCTTTTTTCAGGTCTTCTATGCTTTCCACACCCAGCTCTTCGTAGAGGCTTTTTGTTCGCTGGGGGCCCATCTGTTCAAGAGCCATCACCTCCAGCAAAGATTCGGGTATCTTCTTTTTAAGCTTCTCAAGCTGTTTCAGCTTACCCGTTTTTATTATCTCCTTTATTTTTTCAGCAATACTTTCACCTATCCCGGGTATATCCTGGAGCTTGCCTTCATCATCTGCCATTGCACCAATATCTTCAGACATACCTGAGATTACCCTTGCAGCATCCCTGTATGATCTTACCCTGAACCTGTTCTCTCCCTTAATCTCCAGGAGGCCGGCAATCTCTTCCAGCTTCTCTGCGATATTTTTATTGTTAAGAGGCATTTTACCGTGTTTTAATGATTCTTCTAAATGATTTATTTTCAGTATCTCTCACGAAATGGCACAGCTGATCAATCCCAACTGTATGGTAACTAAATATGTTCCAAAGCTGATGAATCCCGGATGAGTCCGGTAAAAAGAAATATTTATGACTGATTTACAGGCAATAAGACAGTCTTGCCGCAAAGTAATTATTACCCCGGAAGGCCGGGACTCCTGGCCTGTGTGGTGTTATTTCACAGTTTTTGAGTATTTCCTACACAAGACCGGTCGACTGGTCTTATTTACTCCTCAATAATGGCACTGTTTACTGCGCCCGCATAATCTCCAAAGTAGGCATAATCACTCGGCATAAATTGTGTAAAAGCCAGTATAATTAATTCCTGCACAGGGTTGATTACGAAGTTAGTAGAAGCAGCGCCGCCCCAGCTGTATGCACCTGATTCCTGTTCAACCTGTCCTCCCAGTCCGTAGCCGTACCCCTTGTTATAGGCAACTCCCCCGGGTAGCTGGTCAGACATAATCATTTGGACTGTTGCCTCTTCAAGGATCCTTATACCATCCAGCTCACCTCCATTGAGCAGCATCCTGGCAAAGCGTGCATAATCATCTACAGTTGAAACCAGTCCGCCTCCCCCTGAATAGTGTATAGCCGGTTTTTTGAAAATATCGTTGAAATCAGCTTCTGCATCAGTAATACCTGCATTGCCCGAGAGATTTACAAGCTCACCCTCTTCATTGCGCGTATACAGCCCGGCCAGCCTTGAATGCTTCTCTTCGGGTACATAAAAACCTGTATCTTCCATCTTAAGGGGCTTAAAGACCTCATTTGAAAGAAAATCGTCCAGGGGCATACCCGATAAGACTTCAATAAGGTAACCTGCAACATCAATTGACAGTCCGTATTCCCATTTTGTCCCGGGCTGGAATTTCAATGGCAGTTTGGCCAGCTGCTTCACCTTATCACCGATCGGGGCATCCCAGTCAGCTACTCCGGCAACCCTGTATAATGAATCTACATATGACCCCGATTGCCATCCATAGGTTAATCCGGAGGTATGAGTCAGCAGGTGTCTTATTGTAATCTCATTGTCCTGCGGTTCAAATGTAAATCCATCTTCGGTGGTGGTGTAAACCAGTGTCTCACCAAACTCCGGAATATATTCTGAAAGCCTGTCGTCAAGCTCAAATTTACCGTCTTCAAAAAGTGTCATTAAAGCCACACTAGTAACAGGCTTCGACATTGAGAATATCCTGTAGATGGTATTGTCTTTTATCGGAATTTCATTTTCAATATCAGCATAGCCGAATTGCCCATCATGCACAGTGACATCATTCTTTATAGTCCTGACTGCAATACCAGCCAGCCTGCCTTCATCAATATATGCCTGCATCCTTTCGCCGGCAAGGGCAAGTGTATCGGGGGACATCCCCACATCTTCAGGGGATACGGGCATTTTGTCCTGATTACATGATATAGCAACAAGGCTTACAACACCCACCATTAAAAATTTGATTTTTCTGTTCATGAGATTACGCTTATGTGTTTATTAAATGTGTTCTGTGCTAATTTTCACCAGTTTAACTCTTTGCTCGCTGCCGGCTATACCTGCTATTTGTGATATACGAATCCGGAAGGCCATAACTGAAGTCTGGGCTTAAGACAGGTAACGGCCGGCACCCTGTTTCCCGGCAGCCATACACGGATCAGAATTCCTCTTTCACAATGGATGCCTTATTTACGTCCAGCTTCTCCAGGTGTTGCTGCACTGCCTTCATCATTGGTGGCGGACCGCATAAATAAAATTTCCCTTCAAAGTTGTTTACCTGTTCTTCCAGGAACTCCTTGCTTATTAAGCCATGATGATATTTTTCAGATTCTTCCTCTGCCAGTATATTAATGAACTTTTCTTTACCAAGCATGTCTTTAAATTCATCCTCCAGGATAATATCCTTACTGGTATTATTGGCAAATATCAGTATGTTTCCACCAAGCTTATCGGACCGTTCAAGATCTCTCAGTATTGAAATAAAAGGTGTTATACCTGCTCCGCCGGCCAGGAACACGCCTTCACCTTTGTATTCTATTGATCCCCATGGTTTGGTAATAATAAGTTCATCACCCTTTTTTAACCCGCCAATTTCCTTTGTCACACCATTATGCGAAGGGTATATCTTTATTATAAACTCGAGTATATCATCATCGGGCAGGTTCGTGAAAGTGAAGGGTCTTCTCTTTTCTTTCAGGTCTTTCCTGTTTACAGACACGTTAGTTGCCTGCCCAGGCCTGAAAGTATATCCTTCGGGCTTCTCCACGCGGAATCCTTTGACATCATGTGTCACATCAAATATCTCCAGTATCTTAACAGTATGTTCTTTCATGATAAACTCCTTTCTTATATAACAAATTACGGTAAAATGTGCCTTATATACAATATACAACATAAAAAAGCCAGATATGGTTTAGACAGCCCGTTTCTCCCGTTCAGTATATGCTGATGCCTTGAAAGGGGTCAGGGACATCGGCGGTCTCTCGCCTGGTGCCCGGTCTTATCAAAATTTTTTGCTTTTTACTATCTTTAACACTTCAATTCTTCAGGCATTGAAAAATTAGATTAGTTTTACCCTTAATCAATTAAAATAAACAGAATAATGAAAAGAATAATAATGAGCATCGTTATCCTTGCAGCAATGGCTTTTGTTTTCCGTCTGTCTGCACAGGACGAAGCAAGATTACTGCGCTTCCCGGCCGTTTCGGGTGACCAGCTTGTGTTTTCATACGCCGGCGACCTGTACACATGCGGCATTAATGGGGGCATGGCCCGCAAACTGACAACTCATAAGGGTTACGAGGTATTTCCAAAGTTCTCCCCCGACGGCAGCGAGCTGGCTTTTACAGGACAGTATGACGGCAACACCGAAGTATTTAAAATACCTGCCAGGGGAGGTGTCCCGGAAAGGCTTACCCATACAGCCACACTGGGCCGGGATGATATGGGAGACCGCATGGGTCCTAACAACATCGTTATGGCCTGGTCGCCCGACGGCAAACAGATAGTTTATCGATCACGCAAGCAGTCGTTCAACGATTTCCGGGGGCAACTGTTTACCGTTCCGTCCGGCGGTGGTCTCTCTGAAGAAATACCCCTGACCGACGGTGGCTTCTGTTCATATTCACCCGATGGCGAAAAGCTGGCTTTTAACTGGGTGTTCCGGGAATTCCGTACATGGAAATACTACCGCGGAGGAATGGCGGATGATATACGCATTTACGATTTCAAATCAGGGAAGGTCGAAAAAATTACCGACAGCCCGGCACAGGATATTATCCCTATGTGGATAGGTAAGGAGATTTATTTCCTCTCCGACCGCGACCGCATAATGAACCTTTTCGCTTATGATACCGGGACAGGCGAAACACGTAAGGTCACTGATTTCACCGACTACGACATCAAGTTCCCGTCACACAGCGATAAGCATATAGCTTTTGAAAAAGGAGGCTATATCTACCTTTTCGACGTAGAGACACAGCAGTCAAAAAAGCTGAGCATACAGATAGCAGGTGACCGCCCGTGGGCCCGGGATGAATGGAAAGATGCATCACGAAGCATCCGCGAAGGCAGCCTGTCGCCCAATGGTGAACGTGTGGTCTTCAGTGCCAGGGGCGAGATATGGTCGCTGCCGGCAAAAAATGGTATAACACATAACCTGACAGCCACCGCGGGTGTCAACGAGAGAAATGCAGAATGGTCGCCCGACGGAAAGCATATAGCTTATATCTCCGATGAGAGCGGTGAATTTGAAATATATATTATGCCACATGATGGCAGCGGAGATCCGGTGCAGCTGACCAGCGGTAACAAGACCTATATTTTCTCCCTCGACTGGTCGCCCGACAGCAAGAAGATTCTGTACCATAACAAGAAGAGAGAACTGTGCTATGTGGATGTGGAAAGCAAAAAAGTTACAATCGTCGAAAAATCCGATCGCTCTACCGGGTTCAACTATAACTGGTCGCCCGACAGTAAATGGATAACATACACACGTCCGCAGCGCGACATGACCATCATCAGGCTCTACAACCTTGAAGATAAAAAATCCTACGAGGTAACAGAAGGATGGTACAACTCATTCGGTCCGTCCTTCAGCAGCGACGGCAAATACCTTCTATTCACCTCGGCACGTGATTTCAACCCGGTATACAGCCAGACCGAATGGAACCATGCCTATGTTGACATGAGCCGTATATACCTTGTTACACTTTCAAAAGAAACACCCTCGCCTTTTGCACCCGAGAATGATGTTGTTAAAATAGAGGAAAAGGAAAAGGGAGAAGAAGGAGGAAAAAAGAAAGATGACACGGACAGTAAAGATATTAAAATCGATATTGACGGCATACAGGAACGTATTATCAGCCTGCCTGTATCAGCCGGCAATTATTCGGGTGTAACAGGTGTTAACGGGAAAATATATTACAGCGTACGCAGTGCCTCAGACCGGGGCAGCACAATGAAAATGTATGACCTTGAGAAGAAGAAAGAAACAGAACTGGGAAGCAATGTGAGATATACCCTTTCGCCCAATGGTAAGAAAATGCTGGTAAGCATGAACAGGCAATGGGGGGTTATTGACCTGCCATCCGGAAAGATCGACATAAAGGAAAATATTGATGTATCAGGGATGAAGGTGATGGTTCAGATGCAGGATGAATGGCAGCAGATGTTCGATGAGGTATGGAGGCATATGCGTGACTTCTTCTATGACCCCGGGATGCACGGTGTAGACTGGAAAGCTGTTTATGAGAAATATAATGTTCTTGTGCCCTGGGTAAGCCATCGTTCCGACCTGGCTTACATCATGGGTGAGATGATAGCCGAACTGAACGTGGGCCATGCTTATGTAAATAACGGTGAAAGGCCTGAGCCGGAAAGAATCCAGCTGGGACTGCTGGGAGCTCAGGTCAGCCGGGATAAAAGCGGGTATTACCGTATCGATAAAATACTTAAAGGAGCCAACTGGAGCAGGCAGCTTACCTCTCCCCTGCGTGCAGTAGGTGTTAATGTCAGTGAAGGTGACTATATCATATCTGTTAACGGAGCAGATGCAGGCAGCACAGATGATATTTATTCCCTCCTGGTGGATAAGGCAGGAGACCAGGTGATGCTGGGAATAAACAGCAAGCCTGTTGCCGAAGGCAGTCGCGAGGTGCTGGTAGAACCCATAAGCAACGAATCGTCACTTTACTATTACCAGTGGGTACATAACAACATAGAAGAGGTAAGTAAACAGACCGATGGCAGGGTTGGCTACATACACATACCCGATATGGGGGTGAGCGGACTTAATGAGTTTGCAAAATATTATTACCCGCAGCTTACCAGGGAAGG
>JAZBOI010000305.1:0-14282 GCA_036351095.1 Bacteroidales bacterium
TCATAGGTAATAAGTTTAGTGTTATACTTTACGAATAATAGGTTTCAGGCATATAATTATACAAAAGTATCTGACTTTTCCAGATATGCAAGGGTAAAATTAATATTTTATATTCAGATATTAATATAAGTACATATTAGCATTGATACTACACAAAAGACAGGATGACAGGCTTGTAGTGATCCTCTTGCTTATACCGACAAAATGCAGGGATAAGCGAAGGGGTCCCAGACACGGGGATGCCAGCTTAGGGGGGTGTAAAAGAAATGAGGCTGTCTCCCGGGACAGCCTCATTTTTTTACTGTTTTTTGCTATTTCTCCTTTACATATTTTTCAAGCCAGCGGTATGTTTCCCACTGCATATGCATGAGTGACTCAGCGGATGAGTATCCATGGCTTTCCTGGGGCAGCATAACCAGTCGCACCGTTGCACCATGACCCTTAAGAGCAGCATAATACCGTTCGCTCTGGAGGGGGAAAGTGCCGCTGTTATTATCAGCCTGGCCGTGAATGAGCAGGATAGGATCCTTAACCTTCTCGGCATGCATAAAAGGTGACATGTAAAAGTACAGATCGGGTGCTTCCCAGAATGAACGTCTTTCATTCTGGAAGCCAAAGGGTGTTAGTGTCCTGTTATAAGCACCGCTCCTGGCTATACCTGCGGCAAAGAGCCTTGAATGGGCCAGCAGGTTGGCTGTCATAAAGGCCCCGTATGAATGACCGCCTACAGCCACCCTGTCGGGATCAACAACACCCATCTCGACACCTTTGTCTATAGCGGCCTGCGCATTTGCCACCAGCTGCTCCCTGAAGGTATCATTGGGCTCATCGCTTTCCTGGGCCACTATGGGGAAAGCCGCGTTATTCATTATTGCATAACCCTGGGTTACAAATACCAGTATTGATGAGGGACTTACCCTGATAAACCTGTAGGGTGATCCTGACACCTGGCCGGCAGCATCCTGGCTCTGGTATTCACGCGGATAGGCCCACATTATAGCAGGTAAAGGACCGTCCTTCTCCCTGTCGTATCCTGCAGGCAGGTAGAGATCAAAGGAAAGATCCAGTCCGTCATTCCTTGTATATTTAACCATTTCCTTGCTTACACCTTCCAGTTGCGGATAAGGATTATCAAAACTGGTAATCTGTGTCAGTTTTCCATTTTTCAGGTTTCGTATAAAGTAGTTTGGCGGGATATCAACTGATTCCCTGGTAGTTATTACCAGGTCTTCCTCATCGGCCAGTATATCTGCCACATTCTCGTACCAGGGTGCTTCAGAGCGCCATAGTCTTGTTATCTTTCCATCCTTTATCCTGTATTCGTCAAGAAATGGCCTGTCGCCTTCGGGTGAAGCACCGCTGCCCCTGAGGTAAAGCGATCTTCCTTTTTTGTCAAAAAGAAGCACCCTCTGTCCCGCTTCATTCTCAGTTGTCACAAAATTACCGGGATCGTTATACCTGTCCTCTGACTGCAGGCGGAAGATCTCCTTTTTGGTGCCCATCGGGTCATCAGGATCGAACATGCTCTGCACGCTCAGTCTCTCCTTGCGTGATCTTTCACTAAATATAGCTACGTCATCATTCCCCCATGTAATACCTCCGAATCTCAGGGCAGTAGCAAGGTATTCACGAGCTTCACCGTCAAAAGGTGCATCCAGTATATATACCTGGTCATGGTATTCCATCTCCTTTTCGAAATCACCACCGTCCAGGTGCTCAACCCAGAGCACGGTTGAGGGCCTGTCATTTCTCCAGGTAAAACCGGAAGGCTCGGGAAAGGTCATGTCATACCCCCTGGGCAGGTTCTCCTTAAGAGGCAGTTCTGCCAGCAGCTTAACAACATTGCCATCCATGTCCCAGATAGCCACATCCGACGGGAAATAATAATAAGGAACAGTATAGGAGAAAGGTTTCTCAACTGTCTCAACCAGCAGGTATTTACCATCCGGGGAGGGGTTAACCGAGCTGTATATCCCAGGTTTGCCTATCTGCCTGGCCGATGAACCGTTCCATACCTTTATCACTGACCCTGCAAAATATGCAAATATTGCTTCATCTACCGGGTTCTCCAGCAGGTCCTGGAAAGTCCGGGCAGCACCTTTCTTGCCGAGGTTTTCCTGTACAACAGGACCCACAGGCACCGGGGATGGCTCTGGGCGCTCACCCCTGCCGGGTATAACTGTCTGGTAAAGTATGCTTTTATTATCAGGCAACCAGCTGAAACCACGGTAGCCTATAACCATATTAAGGTTGTCGTCAACCCTTTTCACTTCCAGTGATTCAACATCACCAACCCATAACTCAATGCTGTTAGCCGTTGTATTGGTAAAAGCAAACTTACTTCCGTCATTTGACCAGGAGAATCCTCCCATCTTAAGATTGGATGGTAAGCCTTTGAGCTCTCGTTTATCTGTTCCGTCAATATTCATAAGTGATATCCCGTTTGCATAGGAACGCCTGCTGGGTCCATTTACTGCCGGGTCAATCCTTAGCCCTCCAAGGCGTAGTTCTTCCTGCGAAAGGTCTTCTATTGAAGGCATTCCCGGGCGTTCTGTAAGAGCAATGGTGGTGCCATCGGGACTTATTGAGACTGAAGGGGTGGGGCTTGCAGTCATTATTTCAACAATTTCACCAGGCGGCTTCTGGTACTTCAGCGCATCCTGTGCAATTATCCCACATCCAAAAATTGTGATTAGAATAATCAGGGAAAGTACTTTTTTCATATTGATTTTATTTTGGTTAAAAATATTATTTCACACTTAAAATTAAATCCTCTGTATTCCTGGAAATCTTTATTCTCGTATATACTTCTTAATGATTGACTCCTCCCTACTCCTAAACACTCTTCCTGCTTTTAAAGTTCAAGATTGAAAATTTCATGGTGCTTTCAATATTTCATAGGTGCTTACAAAGTTAAACTTTATAAGAAATTATCATATGCTGTAGAATATCTGTTAACATTGCTTTGGTATCAGCATTATGATTGTTAAGCCGGATCGTAAGCAGGCAGGCCTGGAAACTCACCGAATAATAATTGTTTCTTTAATCAACACCAGGATAATTCAATACGCCTGTTTTCAAAATAAGCGATTACTGCGTACATTTACAGTATAAAACAACAGGAAATGAAGGATCTGAGAACTATTATTGAAAAGGCCTGGAATAACAGGGATTTACTTCAGGATAAAAGTACCGGAGAAGCAATAAGGGAAGTTATTGGGCTCCTTGACCTGGGGAAGCTAAGGGTGGCTGAGCCGTCAGGCAATTCATGGCTTGTAAACCAGTGGGTAAAAAAAGCCGTTATCCTCTATTTCCCTATCCAGGATATGGAAGTGACGGAAATCGGGCCATTTGAGTTCCATGACAAAATAAAGCTGAAAAAAAATTACAAAGAACTGGGTGTGAGGGTTGTCCCTCACGCAATAGCACGATACGGGGCTTTCATCAGCAAAGGGGTAATAATGATGCCGAGCTATATAAACATAGGTGCTTATGTTGACGAAGGTACTATGGTTGACACCTGGGCTACGGTAGGCTCCTGTGCACAGATAGGCAGGAATGTCCACATCAGTGGTGGTGTCGGTATTGGCGGTGTACTGGAACCGGTGCAGGCAGCACCTGTTATAATAGAAGATAATTGCTTCATAGGCTCACGCTGTATTATTGTTGAAGGGGCATATGTAGGTGAAGAGGCAGTCCTCGGAGCCAATGTAGTAATCACAGGATCGACAAGGGTAATGGATGTTACGGGAGAAAAGCCACTTACCTACAAGGGTGAGGTACCCCCGAAATCAGTCGTTATACCCGGCTCATATACAAAAAAATTCCCTGCGGGTGAATTCCAGGTACCCTGCGCACTGATAATAGGCAGGCGAAAAGAATCAACAGACAAGAAAACGTCATTGAATGAAGCCCTTAGGGTACATAATGTAGATGCTTAATATTATCACCCTTCTTCTCGCATGCAGACAAGCTTTTTCATTAATAACAATAACCCGGGTTTATGCCAGGAATAAATGAGATAATAAAGAAAGCTGTTGATGTGCTCCGCCGTGGAGGTGTAATACTTTATCCTACCGATACGATATGGGGACTTGGTTGTGATGCAACAAACAGTGATGCCGTAAAGAGGATTTACAGTATAAAGAAGAGAGATGACAGTCAGAGCATGCTGGTATTGCTCGATATCGAATCCAAACTGCAGTATTATGTTAAAGAAGTACCGGAGATAGCCTGGCAGCTGATCGAAGTGAGTGACAGGCCTCTTACACTTATATACCCGGGTGCAAGGAATATTGCCCCTGAGCTTGTGGCCGGTGACGGCTCACTCGGAATACGGATAGTAAATGATGAATTTTGCTCCTCCCTTATTGCCCGCCTCAGGAAGCCGCTTGTATCAACATCAGCAAATATCTCAGGCGAAGACGCCCCCGGCAATTATGCTCAAATCAGTGATGCAATCAAGGAGCTTGTTGATTATATAGTCCCTTTGCGATTGGAAGAAGAAGATAAAAAAACCGCCTCATCAATTATCAAGATCGACACTGACGGGCGGTTTAAGATTATAAGATGAAAGCTTAATTCTTTCTTACTTTGCCGGAACCTGAAATCCTCGCGTCAACACTTGGGTTTCCTGAGTAGTAAACATCCCCGCTGCCTGATACCCTTGCAACCAGTTTATCTTCAACCCTCGTACTGCATGTTCCACTTCCTGAAATGTTTACATCCAAAGTGTTCAGCTGGAAGCTGTCCCCCCTGTATTTACCGGATCCGCTTATTGACAATTCCCCGTCTATAGCCGCACCTTTCAGCTCAAGTGAACCGGAACCTGAGATGCTGCAATCGACTGATTCAGTTTTAAGATCAGCCAGTTTGATATTTCCACTTCCGCTAACACCCATATCAAGGTCATCAGACTTGATTGATCCGTCAGCTATTATGTTCCCTGATCCCGATACGTTCAATTCCTCTACCTCAGGCATGGTGACATAAACAGTAAGATTCCCCTTGCTCCTGGAAAAGGAGGTCCACCTGTCATGACTTATTATAAGCATATCGCCCCGAACCGTTGTTTCTATTTCCTGGATGTAATCGTCATCGCCTTCAAGCACCACGCTGAAGGTATTGCCCTGCTCAAGGACCAGCGTGCCGGCAACGCCAAACCCAATACCGGTGAAATTATCAAGGCTTCTTTCCTCCTTTGACTGGGCATGTGATACACCAAGTGATATTGCGCCTATTATTAATAGGTTAAGTAATTTCTTCATGATAGACTGTTTTATAAGTGAAGTGTTTTTATTGTTAACAGAATAAAGACGGCAGAAAATAATATCTGATGCAAGAAATGCTAAAGATTATTCATTGATATCCAGAATTCCGCCGGGCAGGTCCATCCTTATGATCTTCCTGTCGCGGTCAAGGAAAATGATCCAGTCTTCGTTCAGTGGCAGCAGTTGCTCCTTATCATCACCGGTACGGATCACAAGCATATACTGCATGGGGAGGCTCATTATTTTCTCTATCACACCAATATACTCATCCTGCCCGCCATATACTTTGTAACCTGTAAGGATCTCGTGCGCAGGGATTTCATCCGCAGGGGACTCTTCGGGTCGACCCGTAAACACCTTGCAGCCAGTGAATTCTGTCATCTGCTCGCTGCTGTCGTAGTGCTCAAATTTTAAAATGATATTGCCCGAGGCATGTTCGGTAAGTGAGCCAATAAAAAAAGGAACAGGTTTTTCTTCTATTTCAACAAAAACCCATTCCCCTTCTTTCAGTTCTTCAGGAGTATATTCTTCGGGGTGCACCATTACAGCTCCCCCGTAACCATGAACCTTAATGATCTTTCCGAGTAATTTCAAATTTATCTCCTGCGGGTATTTATCCCGCTGATAGTTTCTTACTCTTCCTTCTTCCCGTCTTTTTCCTTTTCTTCAGTGGCCGGTGCGTCAGCCTTTTCGTCAGCGTCAGCTTTTTCTTCAGCTTTGGTCTCTTCTGCGGCCGGTTTCTCTGCTTTTTCTTCAGCTTTGGTCTCTTCTGCAGCCGGTTCCTCTGCTTTTTCTTCAGCTTTGGTCTCTTCTACGGCCGGTTCCTCAGCTTTTTCTTCAGCTTTGGGCTCTTCTGCGGCCGGTTCCTCAGCTTTTTCTTCTGCCTTGGTCTCTTCTGCGGTCGGAGCCTCAGCTTTTTCTTTTGCCTTTGCCTCTTCAGCGGCGGGTGAGTCAGCCTTTTCTTCTGCCTTTGCCTCTTCAGCGGCCGGAGCCTCAGTTTCAGCGGCCGGTTCCTCTGCTTTTGCTTCCTCTTCTACCGGCTCGTCACCGGCAGCTTCCTGTTCAGCCAGTGCAGCCCTTTTCTCTGCCAGGGCTTTGGCCCTTTCCTCATTCACCTGCTTTTCAGCTTCGATACGTTTCTTCTTTTCTTCTTCGAGCTCTTTCTCTATTCCTGATTTCTTAGCCTCAATTTTTTGTTCTTTCTCTTTCAGCCATATCTGGAATCTTCTTTCAGCTTCAGCCTCATCAAAAGCTCCTTTCCTTACTCCTTCAAGAAGATGTTTTTTTAACATTACTCCTTTATAAGATAAGATAGCCCTGCATGTATCTGTAGGTTGTGCGCCTTTTTGCAGCCAGTCCACCGTCCTGTCGAAATCAATTTCGATGGTTGCTGGATCTGTTATGGGATTGTATACCCCGAGTTTTTCAATAAACCGGCCATCCCGTGGCGCCCTGCTATCTGCTACCACAATGTGGTAGAAGGCCTTTCTTTTGCGGCCCTTCCTAGCTAATCTGATTTTTACTGCCATTTAATACGCGTTATTGTTCTTACTTATAAAATTTGTGGCTGCAAAGATAAGTTTAATTAAGCAATTGACAAATAAAATATCAGCTAAAATACTAAAAGAAGATGGCATGGCGGGAGCATCCCCGTAAAGTATTACGGTGGCCGCGGGAAGAAATTAAAAAAGGCTGCCCGTTAATTTACGGACAGCCTTATTCTTCGAACAGATTTAAATTATGCTCCTGAATAGCCGGGATTCTGATCTGCGTCTGTCAGTTCAGTGTTTGAATCCAGTTCAGCTTCCGGTATCGGGAAAATCATTTTATTATCATAGGCAGGAAGGGTCATCACATTTGCCCAGTTTGGACCAACGATATTCGGTCTTTCCAGGGGTATGCCAAGACGCAGGATATCATACATCCTGAATCCTTCTCCTGCGAGTTCCTTACGACGTTCCATCAGCACCTCGTCAAGAAGGTCCTGACCGGTATTTGTGCTCAGTACAGCAGATGCCTGTGCCCTCTGCTGGATAGCCAGGAGTGTCTGCTGTGCAGCAGATTCGCCTCCGCCCTCACCGCGGGCCTCACATTCAGCCTTGATAAGATACAGCTCCGATGTTCTCATAAGTGTGGGCCTTGCAAGGCCGACAGATCCCCTGCTAACCCCGGGTGAAGCATCCATTCTCGGGAATTTTGCATAGAGTGAATAATGACCCGGCCTGTAGTTGATATCATAAAAATCATCAGGTGTATAAGAGCCGGCAGTGTAAAAATTCAGCGCTTCCAGCCTGCTGTAATAATACCATCCGTCATAATGATAGGCAATATAGATATCATCACCGTAGAAATCATTTACATCATCGTCTCCAATGTTATAGAACAGTGGGGTGATGAACCAGTCTTTCCTTATATCGTCGTCAGCATAGCTGTCGAACAGTACCTCTGTAAAGAAAATATTACCATATCCTTCAGGGTGATCATAGAAAGAGGAAAGAGCCCAGTAAATTGGGTAGTCATCGCTGTTGAAAGGAACAACGAATATTGATTCTTCATTATCATCAGAAAAACCCATTGCATAGTCTGACCCGGTAGCCAGGTCCGGTGCATCGGCAATTGCAGCCACGGCATAATCATAGGCATCCGCAAAGTTGCCCATTGAGAGGGCTACACGTGCTGAAAGACCATTGGCATAGCACCTTGTGAAACGTGTCTTGGAAGACTCATTGTTCTGCAGTGCTGCATTCTGACGTGCAAACTGCAGGTCAGTAAGTATCAGGTCATAAACACCCTGTACTGTTCCCCTGCCCAGGTAGGTTCCCGCATCACTCACTTCGTAAAGGGGTACACCGGGACTCGAAGGTCCACCCGGGGCTGTATAGGCCTGGCAATATACATTAACCAGGTTATAGTATGCAGTTGCCCTCATCATATACAGTTCAGAAAGGTATTCGTTAAGTGCTTCATCTACAAAGGGCAGTTCGGCATGAATGGCTGCATTGCAGTTCTCGATCACACTGTAAAACCTGTCCCAGTAGCCTCTCGGGCCCCTTGAATCAGTATTACTGGCAGTCCATGTATAATGAAATGATTCGGTCCACCAGCTCCAGTTAAGCGCCTGGGCAAGAAAAGCATCGTCTCCCTTTACCTCGTTTGTAATATGCAGCCAGGATCCAAGATTCTGTTCCTGCGTAAGCTCATCATAAATACCGTAAAGTACGGCCATGGCATTTTCCTGGTTCGAAAATGCTGCGTTCTCATCAATTTCAGTGGTTGGGTAAAGTTCCAGGAAATCTTCCGTACAGCCTGAGAACATTACACCGACCACAAATAATATCAATAGTATCTTTTTCATAATTCTGTTTTTTTCAGTTAAAAGTTAAGGCTGACACCAAAGG
This sequence comes from Bacteroidales bacterium, assembly GCA_036351095.1. Lineage (GTDB taxonomy): Bacteria > Bacteroidota > Bacteroidia > Bacteroidales > VadinHA17 > UBA9300. Next base: position 8,669 of record JAZBOI010000305.1, read on the forward strand.
TTACAGTTCTCACATTCGGTACCGTTGAAGTATTTGTCAGGCCACTGAGTCCCTGTTCAGGGTCATTCCCCGCATACTTGGTCAGTACCAAGAGGTTATCGCCGTTTATAAATACGTTGGCAGCTTCAACTCCGATTGAGCTGGTCCATCTTGAAGGCAGCCTGTAGTTCAGGTTAACATTTCTCAGCCTCAGGAAGGAACCATCTTCGAGGTAACGGCTCGACTGTTCCCATGACTGTGAATTGTTATTGTACACAAACCTGGGAACATCAGTTTCGTCGCCAGGCTCCTGCCATGAATCAAGAACTTCCTCGTTTAACTGGTGGCCATACCTTGATCCATCATTCATTGTTCGTTGGAGCAGGCTGTTATAAACCTTACCTCCCACGCTCCAGTAAAGCTGGAAGGAGAATGTAAGGTCATCCTTAATTATGAAGGTGTTTGTGAGCCCGCCATAGAAATCCGGGATTGACTGTCCGAGTTCATACCTTGTGGCCTCATCATAAACCTTGGTGGTTTCCTTTTCACCGGTAGGATTACCTTCCGTGTCAAGGACATCCTTGTACCACATGGCTTCGCCGGTTTGAGGATCAACACCGGCCCATTCTCTCAGGTACCATTCATACATGCTGTTGCCTACAACCCAGCGCTTGGTCCCGCTGATAATCTCTTCCTGTGAAAGAGCTGTAATCTCATTCGTATACTTCGAGAAATTGAAATCTGTCAGCCATACCAGGTTGGGATTCTGAATATTAGTTGAATTCAGTTCAATTTCAAATCCCCTGTTGTTCAGTCCTCCAACATTCTCAAGCCTGCTGTCAAATCCCACTGAAGGAGCAAGTGGCTTATCCTGGAGCAGGTCATCGGTATTCCTGTCAAAGAATTCAATACTACCTCTCAGGAACTGCAGGATTCCGAATTCAATACCGACATTCAGCACCTTGTTCTTTTCCCATCTCAACTCGTAGTTCGATAAACGGGCATGCATCATTCCCACGTTATAGTCATAATTGAATCCAAGTCCGTAAACAGGATAATATGCATAAGGAGGCACTGCCTGGTTACCGTTTGTACCGTAACTTGCCCTTATCTTGAAATCATCCAGCCATTCCAGTGATGCCATAAAGTTTTCCTGGCTTATTCTCCAGGATGCACTGGCACTCCAGAAATTTGCCCAGCGGCTATCCGGTCCGAACCTTGAAGATCCGTCACGCCTGAAAGACCCTGAAATATAATATTTGTCATTCAGGTCATAATTAACCCTGCTGAAATAAGAGATCATGGATGTTTCAGTTGTGGAAGACCCAATTTCCATGGGTTCACTGGCAATATCCAGTTCATCTGAAAAAGGTACATCAAAGCCTTTACCTGCTGCGAGTACGGTCTTACGTATATAATATTCTGTTTCATATCCACCCAGCAGATCAATAGTACTTCCTCCAAATTCCTTATTATAGGTAAGGGTGGAAGAGGTCATTATTCTTCTCTGGTCCTCTGAATTCTTATCAGAGCTACCACCGTAGGCCTTGCCGTCGCCATGATACGGATTCCTGAAAAAATCAGAATTGTATGAATACAATGTACCGCTCACTTTTGTGTCAAAGAATAGTCCTTCAACCATCTGCCAGTTGAAGTTCAGTGTATTGAAAATATTGGTTGAACGGCTTCCCCTCGGGTCCAGTTCATTCTGGGCTATGGGGTTGTAGTCCTTGGAAACAAGGTTATCCCAGTTCCATTCCGGTTCTCCGTCAACGCCGATAACAGGTTCAAAGTTTTCATCAAGATTATAGAGGGGAACATTGTTTGGATATGCATAGGCGGCATACATGGTTCCTGAGCCGTTGGTTATATCCTTTACCGTATTACCCTGCCTGTAGGTCAAGGTTGAAGTGTAACCCACCTTTACCTTGTCAGATACCTCTGATGTAACATTAATGTGTCCCATCACTTTCTGTGTCTGGTCGGGTATGGTAATAGCTTCGCTGTCATAATAGGTTCCTGAGAAATAAAATTTCGTTCTCTCATCACCTCCTGATGCTGTCAGGTTATGCTCAGTTGTAACACCTGTCTGGAAAGCCTGCTCGTACCAGCTGTTGTCAAGCATAAGTGTGGCACCCGGTATAAGGTTCCCGTTATCATCGAAAGGCTGAACAACATCATAAGGATTACGACCCGCTAAATCTTCCAGATTTTGATGTGCATAGTCGGCGGGAGAGCTATATCCTCCCTGGTCTTCAAGCCAGTCAGGATCAGCTGCAGCATTGTCGCTTGCAAAATTATAAATACCTTCCCATGATTTCTGGTAAAATTCACCGGCATCAAGCATCTGGAATTTATTGGTTGTTTTCGTGGCATAACTCTGCTTACCTGTATAGGTAAATTTCGTTTTACCCCTTTGTCCCTTTTTGGTTGTAACAACCACAACACCGTTGGCAGCCCTTGATCCGTAAAGTGAAGCAGCTGCAGCATCCTTCAGAACGGTTACCGATTCAATGTCTGATACATTAGGTACCTGTGCACCTATAACACCATCAACAACCCAGAGTGGATCTGATGACGCCGTTATTGAGCCTACACCCCTGATCCTTATGGTGGGTTCGGCATTTGAAGCTCCTGAACTGTTCACAACCTGTACACCTGCTGCATTGGCCTGCAGCGCTTTCACAACAGATGTTGTAGGGTTGCGGGAGAGCTTCTCTGACTTGACAACACTGGCAGAACCCGTAAATGATTCCTTCTTTGTTGTACCGTAAGCAATTACCACTACTTCGTCTATGCCCAGCAAGTCTGGTTCAAGGACTACATCAATTGTATTTGATGAACCAACAACAATCTCTTGTGTCTTCATCCCAACAAAACTGAAAACCAGGGTTTCGCCTTCTTCAACCTCAATGGAATAATTTCCGTCGAGATCAGATGTGACACCCCTGGTTGTCCCTTTAACAGTTACCGTAGCACCAACAATGGTCGACCCATCATCGGCAGCAGTGATTGTTCCTGTTACTGTCTTCTCCTGCGCAAAGGCCATAATACCCAGTCCGCAAAAGAAAAACATTAAGAATACTAATTTTCTCATATTAGAATTTAGTTTAGGTGATTAAAAAAGTTTCTAGCTGTATCTGATCGAATACTCAGTAAAGACGACAAATTTAAAAAACAATTGCATGATTTTATTTCTTTTTTGCATTTTTTAACCTTAGGAAAAAGATAACACTCCATGGCATACCTGGTATTCAGGGGTTTTTATGAATGACCCGTGAACCCGCTTCATACCCTGCCAGTGAATGGTAGTTTTATAACATATATTGACGAAGACACGAAAATATTTATCAAAATCTTCTCTAACAGATAGGTTTGCAGACATATAAAAATTTGTTAATTAATCGTCCCTGCCTTGCTCCGGCTGAAAAAGATTTTTGCATACTTTTGTAAGCCGGGTCCTTCATGGCAGAAGTAAAAATAATCTCATCAGGCTTATTATGAGCAATTTCGTGCATATACATCTTCATACCCAGTATTCAATACTGGATGGGGCATCAAAAATCAGTGAGCTCATGGAGATAGCCTCCACCCTTGGTATGCCGGCCGTTGCCATAACCGATCACGGCAATATGTTTGGGGTGAAAGAATTTCATAATGCTGCAAAAGAAAAAGGCATCAAGCCCATTATAGGCATTGAGGCATACGTGGCAAGAAGGGGAATGTCGGAAACTACAGTCAAGGATGACCGCTCGGGCGATCACCTTATTATCCTTGCAAAAAACTATAGCGGATACAGGAACCTTGTGAAGCTTGTATCGCTGTCGTGGACCGAAGGTTTCTACTATAAACCGAGGATAGACAAAGAGCTTCTGAAAGAGTACAACGAGGGACTCATAGCAACTTCTGCATGCATAGCAGGCGAGATACCAACAGCAATACTCAATAATGACCCTGAAACGGCTGAACAGGTTGCCCTTGAATACAGGGAAATTTTTGGTGATGATTTTTACCTGGAGATACAGAGACACAAAACCGGCGACCCCTATTATGACAATGACACCCTGGCAAAGCAGAATACAGTTATCGAAGGCTATAAAAAACTGTCGGAACTTACCGGCATAAAAATAGTTGCTTCAAACGATGTGCATTTCCTGAAAGCTGAAGATGCCGAGGCTCATGACCGGCTTATATGCCTTAATACCGGGAAAGAACTCGACGATCCGGACAGGCTGAGGTATACAAAGCAGGAATATTTTAAGACTGAGGAGGAAATGAGGGAGCTCTTCCATGATTGTCCAGAAGCTGTGGACAATACAATGGAAATAGCCGCTAAAGTGGAGCATTATGAACTGGATCATGAACCCATAATGCCCGAATTTCCCATACCCGTAGAGTTTGAAAGTAAAGATGATTACCTCAGGCATATAACTTACGAAGGGGCCGGTGAGAGATGGGGAGAGATAAGTGATGAATTAAGGGAGAGGCTCGACTTTGAACTGGAGACAATAAAAAAAATGGGTTATCCCGGCTATTTTCTTATAGTACAGGATTTCCTGAGGGCAGCAAGGGAAATGGGTGTTTCGGTGGGACCAGGAAGAGGATCAGCTGCAGGTTCAGCCGTGGCCTACGCCCTGAGGATAACCGATATCGATCCCATTAAATACAGGCTGCTTTTTGAACGCTTCCTTAACCCCGACCGTATATCAATGCCTGATATAGACATTGATTTTGACGAAGATGGCAGGGAACAGGTATTGAAATACGTTGTTGAGAAATACGGCCACGACAGGGTGGCCCATATCATCACCTTCGGCACAATGGCGGCCAAGGGGGCCATACGGGATGTTGCCAGGGTACAGAAACTGCAGCTTTCAGACGCCGACAGGCTGGCCAAGCTTGTGCCTGAAAGGCCCGGAATTACCTTCCGCCAGGCATACGAGGAAGTACCCGAGCTGAAGAGAGAAAGAAACTCGGATAATGAGCTCATAGCCCGGACCCTGCAATATGCCGAAGCACTTGAAGGATCGGTAAGGCAGACCGGAACACATGCCTGCGGTATAATAATTGGCCGGGATCCACTGAATGAACATATACCACTGAGCATAGCCAAGGATACCGACCTGTACGTTACCCAGTACGATGGTAACCATGTTGAATCGATGGGCCTGCTCAAAATGGACTTCCTGGGCCTTAAAACCCTATCCATTATAAGGGATGCCGTTGATAATATCAAATTATCAAAAGGTATTGACGTGGATATATCAAAGGTACCCCTCGATGATAGCAAAACATTTGAACTGTATGCCAACGGTGAGACAACCGCCCTGTTCCAGTTCGAATCGGATGGTATGAAGAAACATCTTCGCGAACTCAAACCCAACCGTTTTGAGGATCTAATTGCAATGAACGCGCTCTACCGGCCTGGCCCCATGGAATATATTCCGAAATTTATTAAAAGGAAGCATGGCCTGGAGAAAATCGACTACCTGCTGCCTGAAATGGAAGTGCACCTGAGAGACACCTATGGCATCACAGTATACCAGGAACAGGTAATGCTGCTCTCCCAGGAACTTGCAGGCTTCTCCAAGGGCGAAGCCGACTCATTGCGTAAGGCCATGGGCAAGAAAAAGAA
>JAZBOI010000306.1:0-3316 GCA_036351095.1 Bacteroidales bacterium
CTTCTGCATCTCCTTCATTATGCCCGTCCATTCATCATATGAATAATACCTTTTCCAGTTAATGGCGAAATCCATTTCACCATGATCGCCTCCTGCACTTTTCTGCAGTTTATCCTGTGGGTAGGCGTACATTATGGAAAGAAAGGAGATAATAACTATCGCTATCAGCTTTATGTTTATCTTTTTTGTTTTCATGACCACCTCCCTTATTTAATATTTATTTCCTTGAACGTGCTGCCTCCCTTGAGTGATGACACCACTATTTTGAGGCCGGTGTTATCCTTTACGGCTACTATCCATTTGACCTCTTTCTTCGACGGCCCGCTCTTTACACCGGGAATTTTTTCTGTTCCTCCCAGGCTGCCCAGTTTTACGACTGGCTGTCCTTCGATGAACTCAATATTATCTTTTTCTGCCACCAGCCAGGCCACATCCTGCCTGTTCCCCGGCAGGTCCTCGCCGTCAGCCAGGTTTGTTCCCAGCTTACCCGTGTTTTCAATGGTGGCTGTTATTTCTACTATCCTGTATTTGCTCCTGCCTTTACCTGCTTCAATCCGGAATTCATCATTCATTTTTTCCACACTTGCCTCGCCTGTATTGCCCGTGAAGATAATTTTTGTGCTTAAGTCTTTAATGTTTATCTCAGGCAGCAGTGTTGCCCTGAACAGTTCAAACTGCCAGTGTTTCTCGCACACATCCAGCAGGGGCTCACCGGGGAAGGCATTGTTCCTGGCATACTGTGAGATCCAGCCACCCGTCTCACCTTCTCCCAGCTGCGGGTGTTTGAAAGCCTTCCATTCCCTGAAGAGCCTCCCGTCATATTTACTGTCCTGGTAATCCAGGAGGGCCCTTTCAAGGGCTGTGCGCCTGTTTTCAGCATCTTCCTCCAGCTCCAGGCCGGGAATATCGGCTTCCGGGTTCCATAGCTCGGTTGTAATGGACCAGATCCCGTACTGGGCATACAGCCAGTCGGTGGCCATACCGTAGCCGTAGCGCCTGTCCCTCCGCTCATCATAGCTCACCCTCCATCCCCTGGGTAGGACATAGCCCCTTGATTTGGAATAGCTGTCGGCATCGCTATCCTGTAGCTCTTTCCTGTATTGATCTATCTTTTCAGGGTGCAGCCATGCTTCAGGCACTTCTTCGCCTATTATTTCCAGGTACTTCCTTCCCATGATAAAATCAAAAACGGCCACATCGGCAGGATTGAGCCTTGAATGGGGAGCTGTTCCCATGGGCCTGTAGGTAAATCCCCCCGAGGTATGGTAAAACTGCGCCATAAGAATATTCCTGTAGTTGCTGAAGAACTCGGCCATGGCGTGTGTCTCGGGAGCCGAAAGGGGATAATCGCCTGACCCTCCTGCAAAGCCGTCATCTTTCCACCATCCCTCCGGGTAGTTCCTGTTAAGGTCGATACCTGACCCGGAATCCTCTCCAATCTTACCGTCGCCGTCATTATCCAGGGCTTCCCTTATGACGGAGTATCTTTGTTTGTCCGTTTCCTCGTCAGGTCCCAGCCTTACCAGCAGCCTGGGATCTTCATCATCAATAACATACCTTCCTTCCTCGTCAGGGTACCTGAACGAAGTGATAAAACCGTCACCGTCGATATCATCCGGCCCGTCCTCGTTTATCCTCCCGTCTTCATCATCATCCACTTCCATTGAATTGGAACGCTGGGCTATTCCTCTCTCAACACTGTTATACAGCCCGTCAGGGTTTATCGCGGGACAGATATAGAATGCTTTTGAATCGACCAGGCCGGTGATTGTTTCATCATTGCCGTAGCCCGAGACCAGTTTGTCAATTATGTACAGGCACACCTCCGTACCGGTATATTCATTGCCGTGGGTGGCGCCGCTGATGAAATGTCCGGGCTTACCCTGGTGGATTTTCATGGCTGGAACATTCCCGACCTTTTCCCTGCGCTCATTCCTCAGGTCAATATGGCGGTCAATGGTGGTACCCCTTTTCATATTGGAAATTACCAGTACATGAATGGGCCTTCCCATTGTACTCTCACCTATGGTCATCAGTTCGGTGATACCGGGGTAGGCTGCACTGACTTTCTTAAGATATTCTGTGGTGCCCGTATAGCCGTGGTAGGCGTCAAAACTTACCGGCACCTTCTGGGCACTCAGCATAGCGGTGCACGTGAGCAATGAAATGATTATGCCCGCCGGGACATAATGGTTTTTTCTGGATTTACCTGGCATGGTGAATTTATTGTTGATTGAGTTCAAATATTAAGAAATAATCAGGAATTATCCGGCCTGTTTTCAATTTAAAGGAAAATTTTTAACGTTTTTTCACATAAGAAAAATGATCTTACTATTTTTAGAATCAGAAGTTTTTAAAATCACAAGCTATGAAAATCAAAACTGTAATCTTATTCCTGGCAATCGTAATCCCGGGCCATTCAGCCCTTTCCCAGCTTCGTTTGCCCGCCGTAATTGCTGACAGCATGGTCCTGCAGCGTAACGCTGAAGCCACCATATGGGGCTGGGATGATCCCGGTGCAGTAGTAAAGGTAAGGGCCGGATGGACCCTGGATGAATTTGTGTCTGCAGCCGGTGAAAATGGCGAATGGTCGGTGAGTATACCCACAACAATTGCAGGTGGTCCCTATAATATTTATATAAGCGGTTCAGATGATATAGTAGTGAAAGATATATTACTGGGTGATGTGTGGATATGCTCCGGGCAATCTAACATGGAATATAAAATCAACTGGATGGGCGGATGGAGCAACCCCTGGTTTGAGCTTGACAGTATTGATATCGAAAGAAATAAATATCCCTTAATAAGATTATTCCAGCTTAAGAAAAACACATCGGATACACCTCTTGATGACTGCCAGGGGCAATGGATGCCTGTAAATACACAGACGGTAGCTGAATTCAGTGCTGTGGCTTTTTTCTTTGGCAGGGAGTTGAACAGGAAGCTAGGCGTACCAGTGGGATTGGTACAGACCGCCTGGGGCGGAACACCGGCCGAGGCATGGACCAGTGCCCGGGAGCTTGAAAGCAATGGGGACCTGTCTTTTTATACGCAGAGGGATTATTCAGGGGACGGGGAGCACAGGAGACCGTCGCGTTTATTCAATGCCATGATAAACCCGCTGTTGAAAATGTCCATTACAGGAGTAATATGGTACCAGGGTGAGGCAAACCGCCTTGATGCTCTCCATTACCGTAAACTTTTCCCGGCGATGATTAAAGACTGGAGGACGCATTTTAAGCAGGGCGATTTCCCTTTTTACTACGTGCAGATTGCTCCATATAAGTACGACAGGCCGATGGTGGGTGCACTGGTC
>JAZBOI010000307.1:0-4854 GCA_036351095.1 Bacteroidales bacterium
CCCCAGCAGCCAAGGCCGATAGCTGATACTTCAAGTCCTGATGATCCAAGTATTCTTTTTTTCATGAAAGTAAAGATAAGGGAAAATTGTATGAATTGCTTGAATATGTGAATACTTGAATACCGTATTACTGTTTAGTTATCGCTTTTTAATATCTACTGAAATAGCAGGATCACCTTTAATTTTGTTTAAGCTGTATTTGAATGATAGCATTATATATCTACCGATAATATTGGACCTGGTTTCACGAAGATAATTCAATTCACTTATGCGGTTTATTCCTGTGTTTTGATTAAGTATATCAAAAGCCGAAAGTGTCAACGCAGCCCTGTTGTTTTGCATGAAGAAATAGCTCATCTGTGCTCCCAGCAGCGGGACCACCCGTGACTCTTCAAAACTTTGGGCCGTATAATTCGTAACATCGGCATTGATATTGAAGTCGAACCTGTCATTTGGTGTCCATCTTATTTCCCCGAACCAGGCAATATCGAAATATACATTATTCAGGGATTCCTGGATTGAATACCTTGTATCTGTAAGTGTGATGCCTGTACCGGTACTGATATCCCACTTTTCTTTTTTCCTGTTCTCAAAACTCAGTGACAGCCTGTGGTTGAATGAATTTACCTCATTCTGTACATCGTTTACAATATTGAATCCTTTATTATAAGTTTCATCAATGTAGAGATTGGTTTTTACACCCAGGGGCCTTATCGGTGTTGAAAAGTCGATGCTTGCACCTGCCATGAAATCCGACTCAACATTGGCAAGGGTAATTACCTGGCCAAACTGCTCTGTAATCTCCCGTTTATAACTGATCTTGTTATCAGTATAATTCACACGGAGGCTTGCCATAAAGGTGGTAAAAGAAAACTGGTCGAATATCCACCACTGTGAACGAAGGCTGTGTGAATACTCCGGCCCGAGGTCCCTGTTTCCATAAAACAGTGAAAGTGAGTTAAAGTTGTTGACCACCGGTAATAGCTGGTCAACAGAGGGCGTGTTGATAGTGGAGTTGAAGCTGAGGCTCAGTCTGCGACCCGTTCCATATTCATAATCCCATGAAATCCTCGGCTGAAGGGCCCCGTACTGTTTACTGTTCTCTTCGCCCTGGTTCAATACTGTATAATATTCACCCATGTTAAAGTCAAGACCGATTGAGAAAGTGCTTTTCTCAGTATTTCTCCTTATTGATAACCCCGGTCTGAGATTATTCTCGTATCTGTCAAATTCAGGGCTCAGGGTATCAATTACATTATGGCCGTTTGTGGCATCGCCCTGTATACGTGATAATAATTGCACAGACCTGTTTGCGCTAAGAACAATATCAAGGAAAGAGAGTTTTGATATTTTCTGGGTAAAAGAAAGAGCTGCCCTGAGCTGGGATGCCTTTAAGGAATTTTCCCTGAACTGGCTGATATATGAGTTGATATCCGGGTTATAATAATTAGTGTTATTCTCAAACTCCGTTTCTGAGTTGCCTGATGAATAAGATCCTGTGCCAAAGAACTTCAGTACAGTACTGCCTTCATTTATCATTTTGAGGTATGTCAGATTTCCGTTTCCCGATAGCCTTTCAGAGAGGTCCTCGTTTTTGCGAAGCATGTCGTTTACAAGCAGTCCTTCTTCGTAGGTATTCAGAGTGGAATGAAGAGGGTTATAAGCAGTGTTATAGGAAATATTACCGTTAATAATCAGATTATTTGATTCATTGAATAAATATCTTGTTCCAAAATTAATACTGTGTGATGTATCCCTTTTCACCTGTTCGGTAATCTCCTCCTGGATGTATGAACCTGTTTCCCTGTAGGCGGTTGTTTTGCTGCTTTCTTCAAGCTCTCTCCTGGTCCCGCTGCCCAGGTAGCTTATAAAAAACCTCTGTTTGGGTTTTGGTGAGTAGGAATAGTTTAATCCTGCGGCACCGGAAGTTGAATAACCGTTTATTGTTTCCCCGAAATTGACAGGAAATCCGTCGCCGCCCAAAGATATTTTTAAACCTCCCCCCATGGCTGCCAGACCACCGTTGAATGTAAGGTAGTCACCAACTGAAAAACCATATCTGTTTATATTATTCATCATTCCCAGTGCTGCAAACTGGGTCTTATCACTGAACCTGTATACCTTGGCATTGCCCTGGTAGTGTTTACCTGTTCCGCCACCTGCAAGCACTTCACCGAAAATACCCTGCTTGCTGTCTTCATTAAGAACAAGATTCAGGGTTTGATTCCTGGATCCGTCATCAATCCCAGTGAATTCTGCTTCTTCCGATTTTTTATTATAGAGCTGGACCTTGTCAACAGCTCCTGCAGGAAGATTTTTAGTAGCTACCTTCGGGTCGTTCCCGAAGAATTCTTTACCATCCACCAGTACGTTGCCAACTTCTTCACCCAGTGCCTTGATATTTCCTGCCCGGTCAACTTCGATCCCGGGAAGTTTTCTTATCAGGTCTTCAACAACGCCATCCGGGGCAACCTTGAATGCTTTGGCATCATATTCAATAGTGTCGCTTTTTATTTTGAGCGGTATCCTTTCTCCCTTTACCGTCACTTCACCCATGGAAACCGGTTTGGGTGCCATGATGACCGTACCCAGGTTTCCATTGTCGTCATATGGAATTTCCAGCTTATTGTAAATAGTATTGTAACCTATAAAAGCGATCTGCATCAGGTAAGTGCCTTCCTTAATGCCTTTGATCTCAAACCTGCCTTCCCTGTTGCTTATACCATAATATTGCAGGGTTGAATCGGCAGGATTAAGTAAAACAACAGTGGCGGAGGGCAAGCCCATAGCATCTTCATCCAGTATTTCACCATGAATACTGAAGTTCTGGGCAAAGAGAGAAAAGGGCATGATAAGGCCAATTAACGCTATTACTGTCCTCATGTTCAGTGTTATTTTCTGACCTTAATAATTACTGAGGCACCCTTGGTTGTACCCTGTGCGCCCATTTCCTCCATCTTTTCCGCGACTATCCTGTCAAATTCTTCTCTGTTTACTTTCTTCCCTTTCCCGGGCTTTTCAAATACTTCATCGCCGGGATCCTCAAAGCTGATATTTGTGGCTTCGATAATCCTTTTTCCATTATCTATATCCACTTTCAGAACCATGCCGGGCAGGTTACAATATTCTGCCGGTCCGGCAGGTATATTTATTGCCGGTGTAAACCAGACCCTGGTAATGATCCCGCTGGTATCTGTTTTTGTAGCTTCCATGCACGGGTATTCCAGTATCTCTGCCTGTTCCCCGGTAATTTTCCAGTTATTCTCCGGAAGTTCACCGCTTATCAGGAATTTGCGTGTCATAAATTCCCGCTGTTCAATAGTTTTCTTTTTCTTCAGATCAAAAAAATACCGGTTGTCAGGTTCAGTCATTTTAATGCTGACATTTGCACCGGATTGCAACATTGTGGTTTCGGAATCTTCACTTTCCTTATCCGATTTTTTATACAATGTAAGCTCAGGGCTGAAATACAGAACCTTCCATGAAGATCTTTCTTTTGGCATATCCTTCAATGCTTCGGACATGGGACCCTCAATCTTGAATTCGAGTTTTACTTTTTCCTCATATTGAATCGTGCCCCTCTGATCCTGTGACCATGCAAATACCGGGACTGCTAAAACAACAATTAATAAAGCCAGTTTTTTCATTCGTTTAAAATTTTGTAATTACCTAGCAATAAATTAATTAAAAATTTGAGAACGAATAGAACCGCTTCGCTCTCCCATTAACTTTTTTAATCATTTCCTTTTGTGAAATTTTGATTAAGAAAGTTAATGTTCGTTTCATCTTGTTAAGTTTTTAATTTCCGGTATAAAAGTATATACTCCGCCTGTACCCCCGGGTTAAATTGCTGTAAATTAAGGTTAATTAAGGTTAATGCTTATTGTGTTTATCTAAGCTGCCCTTATATTTGCACAGAGAAACATGAGACAGCGTGATAACTATAGGTGGGGTTCAGCACTGATGCTTTTCAGTGAAATACTGATTATAGCCTTTTCAGTTTACTGGCTTTACGGGCAGTATATCAAGGAGAAGAACAGCCTGGAAAAGGAACTTTTATCTATATATAAACAATCCTACAATTCCGTTATCGATTCCTTAATTATCGATTATATAATTGAACCCGCCATGGGGGATAGTATCAGCATGGCCAGGTACCAGTTTAGTGGAAACAGGGAGAATGTTGGGCAGGATGGTTCTGAAGCGGATTCTTTAATGTCAAACAGGACAGTAGAGATAAGGCTCAAAACAATGGATTCTGTCACGGCAAATTACGGGCAGGACTTAAATGACACACCTGTTAGCAGTGAAGATATGCTGATAAGGGGTGTAAAGGCATTTGTAATGTTCTCCTCTGATAGTGGCATGTTACACAGGAATTACCTGAGCAGGGCTTCCAAAGGCCAGGATTCTGTCATTTTTGTGGAGGACTTCCGGGAAAAACTGTCGGAAGAGAAAATTAACCTGGTTCCCCGGTGGGTTACACCAGGTGAGATCAATAAAGACAGTCTGACAGATAACGGGTACATAGTAATTGGTGATTTTTCAGGCACACTGCCTGCAGCAGTTTTTTCAGGGAATACTTATTTTATCATAGAAAGGATTATTCCACAGATTTTGTTTGCTTTGATCCTGGTAATTATCACAGGGATGGCATTTTTACTTGCAAGAAAGAACATTACCCGGCAACAGCGTCTGAACGAAATAAGAAATAGTTTTATCAGCAATATATCCCATGAACTCAAGACCCCTGTGTCAACTGTTAAGATTGCCATTGAGGCCCTGAAGAAATATGATGAATCACAAGGGAGCCGGGAGATTACAGCCGAATACCTTGAAATGGCCGGAAAGGAA
>JAZBOI010000308.1:0-4001 GCA_036351095.1 Bacteroidales bacterium
GCATTGTCAATGGCCAGCTTTGATATGGCAAAATAATCAGCCCCACCAGGAAAATCAAGATATTTTTCTTCTATACCGTCAGAAACAAGCTTGTCAGTAAACGATTCCCTGAACGGCCTGTTAAACTCATTATTATATACTGAATAAACGATTTTCACATCGGCAAAGAGAGGATCGTCATAATAGACCTGCCTGAGGTAAATGGGAACGAGCGCCGACATCCAGCCATGACAGTGCACCACGTCAGGTGCCCACCTCAGTTTCTTGACCGTCTCGAGCACCCCCCGTGCAAAAAATATTGCCCTCTCATCATTATCGGAAAATTCTTCGCCCTTTGAATTCCTGGCTACATATTTACGCTGGAAATAATCTTCATTGTCAATAAAATAAACCTGCATTCTCGCAGCCTGTATACTGGCTACCTTGATGATCAGGGGATGATCGGTGTCATCAATGATCAAATTCATCCCCGACAGACGTATTACCTCGTGTAACTGGTTACGCCGTTCGTTTATGCACCCGTAGCGTGGCATAAACGTCCTTATCTCCTTACCCCTCTCCTGTATGCCCTGGGGCAAATACCTGCTTATCCTGGAAATCTCCGATTCTGTCAAATATGGGGTTATCTCCTGTGATATGAATAATACCTTCTTGCTATCCATTTGGCCTATTAATAACAGATTGCAAAGATAACAAAAATATTCCAATCCATGAATTCCCCGGCAGCATATTGAAATATTGAAGATTATCATTCTCAGCAATTTTGACTAAATTTGCCCGGCCAATCAACTTTTGCAAATAAAAGATGAAACGAATATATACACCTTCACAACTGAAAAGCGAACTGGGCAGGCAGCTGGAAAGGAGCAGGGGTATGGTCCCCACCATGGGAGCTCTCCACGCCGGACACATGTCGCTCGTTGAAAGATCAGTAAATGAAAATGAGCTCACGGTGGTGAGCATTTTTGTCAACCCCACACAATTCAATAACGCCGACGACCTTGTAAAATACCCGCGTACCATTGATGCCGACCTGGAAAAACTCTCAGCTATCCTGGGCCCCGATGATATTGTTTTCACCCCTGGAGCAGCAGATATCTACCATGATGAAGAGATTCCACAGGTAAACCTGGGCCACCTTGACAGCGTAATGGAAGGCAAACACCGTCCCGGTCACTTCATGGGGGTGGTGCGCATAGTGAAAATACTCTTCGACCTCTGCGAACCCGGCAGGGCCTATTTCGGCCGCAAAGACTTCCAGCAGCTGGCAGTGATAAGGACCATGGTAAAACAAACAGGATTAAATACGGAGATTATTGACTGTCCCATCATCAGGGAAGCCAGCGGTCTGGCCATGAGCTCGCGCAATGCCAGGCTCTCACCGGGAATGAGGGAAAGGGCAGGCATTATTTATCATAGCCTGCAAAAACACAATGAACAAAAGCTGCCCTTCGACCCCCCTGAATGGAAGAGAAAAGTAACAGCAGAAATAAACAAAGAAGAGGGTTTTAATGTTGAATACCTGGAGATCGTGGACGATGAGGAACTGAAACCGGTACTTGCAGAAAGCGATGTAGACAGTGAAAGGGACTATACAGCCTGCATTGCAGTATATGCAGGTGATATACGGCTGATTGATAATGTTAAGTTTTCTTTCCTGTTTTCCAAAGGTTAATTAACTTTGTTGCGTAAATAATTATTTGCAGTCATGTTTATAGAAGTAGTGAAATCAAAGATTCACAAAGTAAAAATTACTGAAGCCAACCTTCAGTATGTTGGAAGCATTACCATCGATGAAGATCTGATGGAGGCTGCTGATATCCTCGAAAACGAAAAGGTGCAGGTCGTTAACCTCAATAATGGTGAGCGGCTTGAGACATACGTCATTAAAGGAGAACGTGCCTCCGGCTCGATCTGCCTTAACGGACCTGCTGCAAGGAAAGCGGCAGTGGGAGATGTGATAATAATAATATCATATGCCTCCATAGAGTATGAAGAAGCAAAAACATTCAAACCACGACTGATATTCCCCGATACTGATACAAATAAACTGGTCTGATCTTGAAAGAAAAAATCAAGCAGCTGCTTAAGCTGCTTATCTTTATAAGCCTCAGTGTCATTCTCCTAATCATAGCTTTCCGGAAGGTCGATCTTTCAGAGGTGCTGGGAATACTGCTTAAAGCCGAATATTCCTGGGTCCTGCTGGCCCTGCTGGCAGCTACACTGGCTTATTTTGTCAGGGCACGGAGGTGGATATTAATGATCAGGCCCCTGGGTTATGATCCGCCACTCAGATCTGTCTACCATGCACTGATGACCGGCTACCTCTTTAACCTTGCCCTTCCAAGACTGGGTGAGCTCACCAGGTGCGTGGCACTGGGCAGGAAGGAAAAGATACCGGTAGACAGCCTCTTCGGCACCGTAATAACGGAAAGAGCATTTGACTTTATCAGCATGTTAATCATTATGTTCGTGATGATACTGGGAAGGGGAAGCACAATGGATTCTTTCCTCAGAAAAAATATCCTGCAGCCGGCAGGTGATAAAGTCAGCTCCGCCCTGGATGCTTCATTGCTCTTTATTATCATCCTGCTGACCTTTCTTGCACTGGCAGTGCTGATGATATATATCTACAGGGAAAGGCTGAAAAAAGTTAAGCTGCTGTCAAAGGCAGGCAACATAATGAAGGGTATATTTACCGGGCTCAAAACTTTTGTAAGGATGAAGGATAAACTTGAATTCATCATCCATACCCTTATCATGTGGTCCCTCTATATCATTATGACATGGGTTGTTCTCTATGCTATACCATCCACCTCTTACCTCCAGTTCGGTGATGCTGTCTTCCTTCTTGTAATAGGCACCCTGGGGATGTCGGCACCCGTACAGGGTGGTATTGGCGCCTTCCACTGGATCATATCGCGCGGACTGTCGGTTGTTTATGATATTGATCTCAGCGAGGGGCTTGCATATGCCACTCTTTCACATGAGTCGCAGCTGCTGTTGATAGCCGTTCTGGGCACCATCTCATTCTATTTCATCATGGGCAGGGCAGGAAAAAACAGGGTTAATATAACAAAGGGTTAAAGGTCAAAAAGTTAAGCTTTATGGCAAAGAATAAAACAACATGGGTGTGCAGCAACTGCGGTGCCGAATCGCCAAAGTGGATAGGGCACTGTCCCTCATGCGGCGAATGGAACAGCTATAATGAAGAGATAATTCCTGCAAAAGGCAAATCTTCCCTTTCCTTCACCGGCGAGCAGGCCAGCCCACGGCTGCTCAATGATATCTCAGCCACTGAAAACAGGCGTATACGGTCAGGTATGGAAGAGATCGACCGCATACTCGGGGGCGGCATAGTGCCCGGCTCCATGCTGCTGCTCGGCGGGGAGCCAGGAGTGGGAAAGTCGACCCTGGCGCTGCAGCTGGCCATGAAGATGGTGAACAGGAAAATACTCTATGTCTCAGGCGAGGAAAGCGGTGAGCAGATAAAAATGAGGGCGGGACGACTGGGCGATACCAACGACTCCTGCTACGTGTATCCTGAAACAGCACTTGAGCCTATAATAAGCCATGCCGAAGCCATTAAGCCTGAAATAATTATTATTGACAGTATACAGACTATCAGCACATCCCGTATCGAATCATCGGCAGGCACCGTGAGCCAGGTCAGGGAGTGTGCCGCCCTGCTGCTCAGGTATGCCAAGCAAACGGGTGTGCCTGTGATCATAATAGGCCATATAACAAAAGACGGCAGCCTGGCCGGGCCAAAAATACTGGAACATATAGTCGATGTGGTGCTCCAGTTCGAGGGCGACAACAACTATGTCTACCGCATACTGAGGGCTGTAAAGAACCGCTTCGGGGCCACCACGGAGATAGGTATCTTCGAGATGCTTGCCACCGGGCTGCGTGAGGTATCCAATCCTTCAGAGATGTTCATCAATCAGCATGAAGAGCTGCTCAGCGGCATAGCCATTGCCGCCACCATCGACGGTATA
>JAZBOI010000309.1:0-3151 GCA_036351095.1 Bacteroidales bacterium
CACCTGTAAACGAACCTTTTTTAAACCCAAACAGTTCACTCTCAAAGAGGTTTTCATTTAAAGATCCCAGGTCTACATTGACAAATATATCACCAGATCTTGAAGATCGCCTGTGTATCTCACGTGCAATAACCTCCTTTCCCGTTCCATTCTCTCCAAGTAGAAGTATATTTGCATCCGTCCCGGCAACCCGGTCTATCACTTCACTTACCTTTTCCATTGCAGGAGACTTGCCTATTACCAGGCCAGCAGGCTTATTTGCTTTCTCATTGAGATGGGTCTGCTTCTGCTTTAACTTATTTATCTCCAGTTTTGACTGCCTTTGCTTATAAGCATTTATCAAAGTGGCCAGTATCTTATTCTCATCCCATGATTTCTGAATAAAATCTGCAGCTCCTTCCTTGATTGTTTTTACTGCCAGTTCAATATCCCCGTAGGCAGTAATAAAAACAATTGTGGCCTGCGGATCCTGCTCAAGTATCTTATTCATCCAGTAGATACCCTCGTTGCCTGTATTAATACCGGCTTTGAAATTCATGTCCAGCAATATAATATCGAAATTCTCCGTACGATGACGGGCCAGGGCCGTATCAGGCTTTTTGAGTGTTTCAATAAGCTTAAAATGAGGACTCAAAAACATTTCAAATGCTTCGAGTAACTCCTCGTTATCATCAACAATTAATATTTTACAATCCAGTTTCTTCATTAAATATGGTCTGGAGATAAGTCTGACAATTCTTATTAATGCGCGAAAGCACTTTTGCGATCTTCGATAAAAGTATGGTAAATGTGGGATATTAAGAAAGATGTTGTTGGAATATCCGACGATTCTTTTAAGTTGCCTGTGTATACATCACAATATCAGTATATTAGACTTGTGGCACGCTGCTTGGTTCTTAAAATCTAAGCTCAGGGGGGAGGGGTGATGTTAGATTTGCTTTGACTCAACCCTGTTAATACCAAAAAAGCTGGAAATATAAATATTAATTATACCTTCAGGAAGATGTTAAATTATTACATAAAAATTGCGTTTCGGAATTTTAAAAAGTACAGGTCCTACTTCTTTATAAGCTTATTTGGTTTATCTGTAGGATTGGCTGTATCTATTATGCTCCTGCTCTATGTTCAGAATGAGTTCAGTTATGACAGATATAATGAAAATGCAGATAATATTTATAGATTAATTCAGTCTGATGAAGTATTTCATTCGCCGCAAACTGCTAAGATCCTGGCAGATGGCATTCCGGAAATAGAAGACTATGGCAGGCTACTGGTGACATGGGGAAAGATTTTGGAGTATGGAGAGCATAAGTTTAAGGAAACAGATGTAATCTATGCAGACCCAAGCATTTTTAGGATATTCTCTTTTAATTTCATTAGCGGTGATCCACTTACAGCTCTTAATGATCCATATACAATGGTAATCTCTCAGCGTATTGCAAAAAAATATTTTGGGACTGAAAATCCTATGGGGAAAGTTATAGAGATAGATAATGAAGCTGAGTATACAATTACGGGGGTAATAGAGAATATGCCGGAAAACTCTCATTTTCGTTATGATATTTTTATGACCCTTACAGGTGAGAATGAACTGTTTGGTGATTTTGCAACAAACTGGGGATGGCAAAACTTTCTGATCTATTATGTTATGCATGATGGATTTTCAGAAGATGAAGTTACTCGGAAAGCAGTTGACTTAATTGTTAAAGCTGCAAACCTGGGACCTGATGATGGCAAGCCTGTTTATTCTTTGCAGCAGCTAAAAGATATTCATCTGCACTCCGCACATTTTTCAAATGATATTCAACCACAGAATAGTCTTACATATGTCCTGATATTCGCAGGTATAGCTATCCTGATCCTTTTTATAGCGTGTTTCAATTATATTAACCTGTTTACAGCCAATGCCACAGCACGTTTCTCTGAAATTGGAATAAAAAAGGTTGTAGGAGTGACTCGGAAACAACTATCAACCCAGTTTATGGGCGAATCATTTTTATTACTGCTTATCTCATTTTTCCTTTCTCTTATTATTATAGAGATATCATTACCTCTTATGAACCGTTTATTGGATAAGGAACTCAGGATTTCTGAACTGCTCAATTTCAGCTCAATCCTGGGAATGCTGTTAATTCTCCTTTTTACAGGAGTCCTTGCCGGAGCATACCCCGCATTTCGACTGTCATCAATCCAACCTGGTAAGGTCTTAAAAGGCTCATCCGATGCTGTAGACGGCAAGTCTGGTTTCAGAAAAATCCTGGTAATTGCCCAGTTTACCATAGTCGTTGGTCTGATAAGCAGCGCAATGCTAATGTTACTTCAGATTAACTTTATGGAGAAGAAAGAGCTGGGATTTAACAAAGAGAGTATTATCGCTTCAGAATTTGATGATTTTTCCGATATAGAAAAGTTCAAGGCTCTGAAGCAAGCTCTTCTTGGACAGAATTTTGTTCTTGAAGTATCGGCAGGAAGTCGCATTCCCTCAGGTGAGCTCAATAACTATGGAGCTTTAAAACCGGTGGGAGTGGAGAAGCCCATTACATTGCGCTTTGTTCATGTAAGCTTTGACTATTTTGAGACCCTCGGTATCAGTGCGAAAAGTGGCAGAACTTTCTCAGATGCTTTTCAAACAGATATTGATAATGCTGTAGTCCTGAACGAAGCTGCAGTAAAACAAATGAAATTTGAAGGAGATGCTATTGGTCAGCCCGTCCATTGCTACTGGCCCGACTCAGACAGGGAAATTATTGGTGTAGTTGAGGATTTTCATTTTGAGTCTCTTTATAAAGAGATCGTTCCAACAGCGTTTGTATTATATTACGGACAGTGCCGAACGCTTATGCTTAAGATACAGTCATCAGATACTAAGAATTCAATCAGCCTTGTTAATGATATTTGCAATGAGTTTTATCCGGATCTCATGTTCGAATTTCATACTTTGGATGAACAGCTTGAAAATATCTATAAGGAAGATAAGCGAACCTTTAATCTGATGGCATACTTCGCTTCACTGGCAGTTCTTATAGCATGTATCGGGCTATTTGGCCTTGCATCTTTTATGCTAAAACGTCGGACAAAGGAGATAGGTATATATAAAATATTTGGCTCCAGCCCTGGGCATTTGATGTTAAAGCTATCGAGTAATTTCGCG
>JAZBOI010000310.1:0-2018 GCA_036351095.1 Bacteroidales bacterium
GTTATAGACAAGAAAAACGGGGGCAAGGCTGATTCGCTCAATGCCGGTGTGAATATTTCAAGGAGTCCCCTCGTGGTCTCCATTGATGCCGATTCAGTTATCGAGCCTGATTCATTATTGAAGCTTGTAAAGCCTTTTCTGGAGATCAAGGACAGGAAAGTTATAGGTACGGGTGGCGTAATAAGGATAGTTAATTCCTGCGATGTGGAGAAGGGATTTATACGTAAGATAAATATACCGGAAAAGATACTGCCCCGTCTCCAGGTTCTTGAATATACAAGGGCCTTCCTGCTGGGGCGGATGGCGTGGAGTCATCTCGACGGGCTGATGCTTATTTCCGGTGCCATGGGCATGTTCGACAGGGAGACACTGGTAGCGGCAGGTGGTTACAGCACTAAAACAGTGGGTGAGGACATGGAGCTGGTTTTGAGGATGAGGCGTCATATGGTTGAGCAGGGTGAGAAGTATGAAGTAACCTATATCCCGGACCCCCTCTGCTGGACCGAGGTGCCTTCTGATGTCAGTTCGCTTAAACGGCAACGTACCAGGTGGACCAGGGGTCTGATTGAGTCTCTCCAGGCTCACAGAAAACTATTTTTTAACAGGAAATATGGCAGGCTGGGACTTCTTGGCTATCCTTACTGGTTCTTTTTTGAATGGCTCTCGCCACTTATAGCCTTCGGAGGTATTACCTATACAATTATCCTCGCCATACTGGGATTTCTTAACTGGCCATTTTTCCTTTTGCTCTTCCTTTTTATTTATTCCTTTGCTATCAGTTTATCCACATGGTCAGTATTATTTGAGGAGATAACCTTTCATAAGTATGAAAGGAGACGTGATGTATTGCGCCTGATACTGGTTGCATTCTTTGAACCTTTCTTCTATCCCGTGCATGCCACGTATGCAGTAATAGGTAACATTCAGTTTATCAGGGGAAAACAGGGCTGGGGACGCGGTGCCAGCAGGCGCGGATTCGCGATGGAGAATAATACAAGAAGAAAGTTTAATAGTAATAATCAGGGATAAGGGAAAGGCCTTCCCTTATTATGCCGAGGGATGCTTTTTCCCTTTCAACCGTTGGCGGAACAACCAGCCATGAGGGCCAGGTAAAACGGCTTAGTGTGCCGCTTACCTCACCATTGATAAGCACTTCCAGCGCTATACCATCGCTTTCACTTTCTTCAATGATCCAGTGGTAACCACCATCCCATGATGAAGCCCCGTCGATGACAGTCAGCCTGGTGGGATCATAGAAATGGAGCAGTGTCCATGGCAATTCAATATTGATCTCATTTTCATGCCAGCTTATCCCTTCCCCGTAGGCAGGGTCGGGCAGCTGCCCATATCCCGTGTGTATATTGCCGGGTACGGTTTCATCTGCCGTAAATTCGTTATTTATCCATTCAACTCTTTTCCATGCTGCCCCGTCGCTTACAACAGACCTGAATTTCTGAATATCAGGATCGGTCATGTTAAACCTCGGGGTCAGTCCTTTCATGTCATATGCCTCTGTAACATACAGAGTTGATGTATCCCTCCCCCTGGTGCCGCTTAAGAGAAACTCCGCCCTGTTACTTACTGTATATCCCCCGGGCAGCAGAGACTCGCCGAGATCGGAACGGTAAGTATCAAAAGAAATCATTATTGAGTCGCCAACAGGCACCGGATCACCGGTTTCAAGTGTTATTTTCAGCGAGCGGACATTCCCGCTGGCAGTGATGGAAAGGTTGCTGGCCGGATCATTATCAAGAACAAATTCATGTGTGGGAAAATCTTCTTCCTGCTCATAGGCTATAAGTCCGAAGTTTTGTTCCGGTGAGGCCAGGTTATGCCATAACTGTCGGGTTGCAATAAAATCCTCACCTGAATAGAAGCCTTTCGCTTCCAGGTATTCAACAATCCATGTTCTCTTAAACCATTCATCCATCCAGGCAAACATAAAACCCCCGCCGCAGCCAGCATTAAGAATATTACGCATCAGTCTTATATTCATCTCACCCTGCTCTGTCTCCGTA
>JAZBOI010000311.1:0-4445 GCA_036351095.1 Bacteroidales bacterium
AACAGAGCCACTGGCAGGGTCCACCGGTACCTGTCCCGAGATATAAAGGGTATTATTTATTTCCACAGCCTGGCTGTATGGTCCGAGCGCTTTGGGGGCTCTTTCGGTATAAATGATTTTTTTCATGTCTGTGAAATTTTTATGCATTTAAATTTAATTATTTCGATCATAAAAGCACTGTAGAGGGTTACTGCCAAAAAAAATTAAAAAGGCTTACTGTCTTAGAAAATCCACAGGGGGAGTTAACCCCTTAAAGATGCTAAAGCGCCTTAATGTCCCTTTTATGGATTACTATCAGTAGTTATCATGATAATCTTTCCTTCTTTCATATTTAAGGTCCTGCAGAACACTTGCCTTTACCCTTATTGTGAAGTCCCAGCTCTTAAGGTAGCCGGTCGGGATCCAGTTAAAGCTCATCTCCCAGCAATGCAGGTCCCTTCTTATACCTATCCTTGTCATGGTTATTTCCTTGCTCCTGAAATCATAGCCTGTGGAATAGCTAATGGCAAAGTTCTTTGTAAGTGTCACATTACCATTCATTGTCACATTCTGGTTTATCTGCGATTCTTCCCTGCCTTTTGTATAATAGAAGTTATATGCCACCCTCATTGTCCACGGCACACTGAAGTCAACATAACCGTACTGATCATAAGTCATATCTGAGCCTGTCTGCATGCCCACCGCTCCAGGCTGCCTGTTTGCCTCTCCCAATGATCCCGGCATATCTGCAGGGCGATCGCCTGCCGCATCACCGGCCCGGGACTGTGTACCTGCTTCCGCTTCTGTTTCACCACCGAAAAAGGATTTAAGCAGTTTGCTCAATTCAAAATTCAGGCTGATATTAAAATTTGTCATTCGGAAAGGTTTCCTGTTCAGAGCCCATTCGCTTGTATTTATTCGCCTGAAGAGTGAATCAGTGGCATAAAAATCAAAACTACCCCTTGCCGAGATACTCAGTTCATTGAACAGGGTTGTTCTCATGGTCATTGAAAGTGGGCTCCATTTGAGGGAATCGGCAAAAATATTATAGGATGTATTCAGGGCAAGGTTATCAAGTATCTTCACTTTCTTTTCTGCAGTGGTGGTATCATTTGATTCCCTTACCTTGGCTTCAATAATATTGGTTAATGAAAAATTCATGCTTCCGTTTCTGCGGGATAAGGAGGGAGTACTGTAAATACCATTTTCAAAAATCGAATATTCCCTTGTATTGCCCGCTGTATCTATTTGCACCTCGCGGTACATATCTGAAGACAGGCCATCAAGCGCCGGTACATAGGAAAACGATACTGATGGTTTCATTACATGGCGCACGGCAATCACACGTGATTCAGGATTCTTAAACTGGAAGGTACCAAAGATCTGGGGACTGTAACTTGCACTGATTGAAGGATTAACAGCATGGCCATAAAAGAAGCCATCTTCCTGCTCACTTATCAGCTTACTCAGCGTATCATTTGTAAGCGGATCGATATATTCGGGATCCCATCTTTTTAAGGTCCGTTCGGTAAACATAACACCTGAATACCTGAGGCTTGGGCTTATACTGAAATTATTAAACGGCCTGATGGGTATACTCACCGGTATTTCATGCTGAAAACCATTCTTCATATCATTGAACATCTCCGCGGTAAACATTTTCTCATCCGTGGTTGAAATCCTGTTATCAAGACTGGCACTGTACTGAAGCTGCAGTTCCTGCCACCATTTTGTTGAGGCACTGCTGCCAATTGCTTTGAGAGGATATATCCTCGACATACCGAAGCTAATCTTAGGAAGGTTGAGGCTTACCGTTTTTGCTGCAGAGTTCTGGCTGTGATTAAGGCTGGCAGAAAAATTAAATGGTGAGCCCGCCCATGTTTTTGAATAGCTTATACTCGATTGTTTGGTAGTATTGACATGTTCCTGGACATTATAGCTGTTTTCCCTGTCAAAGCCTGCAGAGCTAAGGTTCACACTGGCCGAGAAGCGTGTGCCCGGCCTTGCCTTGGAGTCCTGTGTATGAGACCATTTAACTGAATAATTACTGCTCTTCGAATAGTTTTCCAGGCCTTTGTAGCCATTCACATTATTTGCATAGTTAAAGCCAAAGTTACCACTGAATTTATAGCGTTTACGGTAATTGGTTGATGTGCTTAGCCTCCATGTGCCATTGGTATAGATATCTCCTGTAAAGCTCAGGTCAAAATAATCACTGATGGCAAAATAATATCCCATGCCCTTAAGGAAATAACCCCTGTTATTCTCTTCCCCGTATTTTGGCATAAGAATACCCGATGCATACTCCTGCTGAACGGGAAAGTAACCGAAGGGCAGGATAAGAGGCAAAGGTATATCTTCAAGAACAAGGTGTGCCGGGCCGGATACTATCTTTTCTTCCGGGATGACTTTTGCCTTTGGCAGGCTTACGTAGAAGTGAGGGTGGTCAGCTTCGCATGTTGTATATTTGCTGCCCTGGACATGAAGACTGCCATCGTCCTGCCGCTTAGTTACATCACTGTGCAGGAAGCCTCCCTCCTCTTCGGTCACTATATTACGTATGATTGCCCTTTCCGTCTTGAAATTATAGGTAAGCTCTTCTGCTTCCCATTCCTCGTCACCATCCCTGAACCTCGGGGTATCAACCAGCTTGCCCGTTGAATCGCGCCTGCCCCATGCAACCACCTCGGATGTATTCAGATCGAGAGTTATATAATATGCCTCAAGGCTTATATCCCCGTACACGGCCGAAGCATTATTAACAAGGTAGACCTTCTGATCATCCATCTGAAGATACTGGCTGTCAATGGCATTGTAAATAATGGGCATGTCCACGGCATCGGGGGATATGCGTAGTTTCCGGGGTCCCTGCATACCTGCATCAGTGGTGTCCACCCTCAGTGTATCCTGCATGAAAGCAGCCGGATCAAACACTGACCGAAGTGAATCAGGCACCCTCAGCGTATCCTGCATGAAAGCAGCCGGATCAATCACTGACCGAAGTGAATCAGGCACCCTCAGTGTATCCTGTGTGAAAGATGTTGTATCGATCACTGCCATAAGTGAATCAGGCACCCTCCGAATCTCCTGTCCGCAAAGAAATGTTGAAAAAAAAGTGCTTATGAGGATAATATGTATCTTTTTCGCTGAAATAGTCAATAAGTTTAGTACTATTTTTGTAATGTTTTTTAGAACGGAGTAAATCTAATTAAAATCATCATCATAGCATGAAGTGCATGATTAAAAATTACAAACATTATACCATAGCCTGTTCAGCCCTCATACTGTTTTTCATCTCAGGCTTATTTTTTGGCACTTCGTTCAGGACATACGCTGATGAGCCTCCTGAAAATGAATGGGTGGTTGTGATTGATGCCGGTCACGGGGGAAAAGACCCCGGGGCTGAGGGGAGGATAAGCCAGGAAAAAGATATTACACTGGCCATTGCCCTTAAAACGGGTAAATACATTGAGGACTTACTCGATGGAGTAAAGGTGATATATACGAGAAAAGATGACGAGTTTGTTGAGCTTTACAGGAGGGCGGAAATTGCAAACAAGGCAAAGGCAGACCTGTTTATCTCCATACATTGCAACGGCTTCAGGGATACCAGGATAAAAGGTTCCGAAACTTTTGTGATGGGTATACATAAAGACCAGGGGAATCTTGAGGTGGCTATGAAGGAAAACTCGGTCATCACCCTCGAGGAAGACTATACCACAAGGTATGAAGGATATGATCCCAATTCAACAGAGTCCTATATTATCTTTTCCCTGATGCAGAATATTTACCTTGAGCAAAGCCTGAACTTTGCCAATTACATACAGGACCAGTTCAGGAACCGCGTGGGCCTTTCTGACCGTGGTGTTAAACAGGCCGGTCTGATAGTCCTCTGGCAGACTACCATGCCCAGTGTACTTGTTGAAACAGGTTTTATAACAAATTCGCAGGAAGAAAAATTCCTTATGTCGGATTCCGGCCAGGACTATATTGCATCAGCAATATTCAGGGCCTTCAGGGATTACAAGATATCCATCGATCAAAAAAGCGGGTTCAGCACATCCGCGAGGGAAAAGGATGTGCAGGATAATAAAATCTGGTTCATGGTTCAACTGGCCACATCCTCTACCAGAAAAGACACACTTCCTGATAAATTCAAGCAGACAGGGGAGATTACAGAACTTGTTTCAGGTAATTATTACAAGTATGCCAGCGGTAAATTTGACACCTACAGTGAAGCTGCAGAAAAACGGAAGGACTTACAACAGGAGTTCCCTGATGCCTTCGTAATTGCCGTAAGGAACCTTAAAATAATTCCACTCCAGGAAGCCATTGAACAAACAGATAACAGGTAATATGAAAAAATTTTCAAAAGAAGTTATTGTAGGTCTGTCAGCTTTAATTACCATCCTGGTATTTATCTGGCTCTTCAGCTTTCTGAAAGGTAATAATATCTTCAACCGTGA
>JAZBOI010000312.1:0-3658 GCA_036351095.1 Bacteroidales bacterium
AACAATTGAATCTAAAAAAATACTCCTCATAAAGTTTTATAATTATCTTAGTGGTCTGAATTGCAAACCATTTATAGTAAGTATTTGTATGAGAAAGACAGCATTGTTACTTCTTATTATTTTTTCAGCCGGTATCCTGCATCTTTCCGGGCAGGATAAGTACTGGTCGCTCGAAGAATGCATTAATCATGCGATCGACAATAATATCATGATCAAGCAGCAGGCCCTGCAGACCCAATTGCAGGAAAACACCCTGGAACAGTCAAAACTCGGATTGCTGCCTTCTCTGAATGGCACCGCAACAAATAACTGGTCATTCGGAAGGGCCCTGGACGAAACAACTTACCAGTTTACCGAAGAACAGAATGTCAGGTCAAATAATTTCTTTGCCAGTGCCGGTGTCACTCTTTTCAGCGGACTGCAGAACTACAACACAATAATAAAAAACAGGTATAATGTAGATGCCAGTTTCCAGGATCTTCAGAATATCAAGGATGATATTTCCCTGAACGTCGCCCTTGCATACCTCCAGATTCTTCTGAACAAAGAGCTTGTGGCGGTTACTGAAAACCAGTTACAGACCACAAGGGAACAAATAGGTAAAACGGAGAAGATGGTTGAGGCAGGAAGCCTGCCCAGGGGTAACCTGCTGGAGATACAGGCACAGGCAGCACGGGAGGAACTGCAGCTTATCAATATGGAAAACCAGCTTGACCTGTCATTTCTGAATATTGTGCAGCTGCTTGAACTGGACTCTGTTAATGGATTTGATATTGTGGTGCCCGACATTGTCATTGGTGAAACAGGAATGATAACAGAAAATGTTGGCAGCATATATAGTGCGGCAAAGGAAACACGGCCCGAGGTGCTGAGTGCCGAACTAAGGCTCAAAAGTGCAGAATATGATCTCAGGATAGCAAAGGGAGGAAGGAGCCCGCGGCTTAACCTCAATACAAGCTTCAGCACCGGCTACTCCTCGATAAGACAAAAGATACTGGGTATTGATCCGGTTGAGGGAGTGCAGTATGGCGATTATCCTTTTGCCGACCAGTTAAACGATAACATCAACTACGGTATAGGTCTTACCCTGAGCATCCCCGTGTTTAACGGCTGGCAGGTGAATACCGGCATAAGCAATGCAAAAATAAATATACAGAACAATCTTTACAGCCTTGAAAACACGAGGAAGCAACTGTATAAAAATATCCAACAGGCATATGCTGATGCACAGGCAAGCCTGAAATCCTATACTGCCAGTCTGAAAGCAGTGGAATCGATGCAGGAATCGTTCAGGTATACCGAGCAGAGGTTCAATGTGGGAATGGTTACACCCGTCGAATACAACACGGCAAAGGCACAGTTATTGAATGCCGAATCGGAACTTGCACAATCAAAGTATGAATATATTTTCAAAATCAAGGTACTCGACTTCTATAAAGGTCTGCCCCTTGTGCTCAATTAAAATAATTAAAGAAACAACAATCAGAAAAGAATAACTCACTATATCATGAAATCGAACAATTTACTTAAGATACTGGTCATCGTAGTTGCAATCCTCGTGGTCATAGCCATAATAGGGAAGAACCAGGGGTGGTTCGGCAAAGAACTGACAGTAAAAGTCGCCGTTGAAAAAGCCGAAAAAAGAACCGTTATAGAAATGATCACTGCCAACGGGAAAATCCAACCCGTAAAAGAAGTAAAAATCAGTCCCGATGTATCGGGCGAAATTGTCCTTCTCAATGTTGAAGAAGGGGATTATGTTAACCAGGGAGACCTGTTGTTTAAGATTAAACCCGACACTTATATCTCCATGCGGGACAGGGCCATGGCAGCCCTTGAGTCATCCAAAGCAAGGCTCGCCCAGGCTAAAGCCCAGTTTATACAGTCAGAGCTGGCATACAAAAGGAGTAAGCAACTGTACGGGGAGGAAACAATTTCACAATCCGATTATGAACAGGCCGAAGCATCCTATAAAGTAGCACAGGCAGAGGTGGAGGCAGCCGAGTTTTCTGTTAAGAGTGCAGAAGCCTCCCTGAGCGAGGCCAGGGAAGCTTTGATGAAAACAACAGTTTATGCCCCAATGTCAGGCACCATCTCCCTGCTCCTGGTGGAAGAGGGTGAAAGGGTGGTAGGAACAGAAATGATGACCGGAACGGAAATATTAAGGATAGCCGACCTGTCAAGGATGGAAGCCCAGGTAGAGGTGAATGAAAATGATATAATTAAAGTTAAGCTTAACGATACAGCAATAATTGAAGTGGATGCCTATCTTGACCATAATTTCAGGGGTGTGGTTACAGAAATAGCCAATTCAGCCACAACAACAGGGGTGTCAGCTGACCAGGTAACCACCTTTGATGTAAAGATTTTCATACTGCCCGAAAGCTACAGCCAGCTGATGGAAGCAACAGGTAAGAACCCTTTCAGGCCGGGTATGTCCACAACGGTTGATATACAGACTGAAATAAAATATGATATCATTACCGTACCAATTCAGGCGGTAACAACCAGAACCGACTCAAGCGATGTATATACCTCCCTGGCCGACGAGGAGGAAAAGACGATAGTCTTTGCATCGGACGGGATCTATGCCCTGGCCCGGGAAGTGAGGACAGGTATACAGGACAATAACTTTATCGAAATAATTTCAGGCCTGGAAGAAAATACGGATGTGATAAGCGCTCCTTACAGTGCCATAAGCAAGAAGCTGGCTGACAGCACACTTATAGAGATTCTTCCAAGGGAAGAATTGTTTGACATCGAAAAATAAGCAGAAGCTATGATCCTTTGTATTGAAACAGCCACACCGGTATGTTCAGTAGCCCTATGCCATGATGGTAATGTTCTGGATAAGGAGGAAAGCACGGATGATAAATCACATGCTTCCAACCTGACCGTTTTTATTGAACATATTCTGGCGCGGTCGGTAAAGGAAGCCGGGAACCTGGATGCCGTAGCCGTCAGCAAAGGCCCGGGATCATATACAGGACTGAGGATAGGGGTTTCTGCAGCAAAAGGCCTTGCCTATGGCGCCGGAATACCGCTGATAGCAGTGTCAACCACCGAGCTTATGTATCACGGGGCAAAGCAGGCGGGGGACTATGATTATTACTGTCCCATGATAGATGCACGGCGTATGGAAGTTTATACCGCTGTATATGACAGTAAAGGCATGGAAATAAAAGGTGTAAGCGCTGAGGTGATCACTGAAAATTCCTTTAAGGAAATACTGGAGAAGGGAAAAACGCTTTTTTTTGGAAACGGGGCAGCAAAATGCCGGAAGCTGATAAGCCATCCTGCAGCAAAATTTGATGAGTCATTCCGCATATCTTCTGAATACATGTGCGGGCCCTCACAGGAAGCCTTAGATAAAAAAATATTCCAGGACCTGGCTTATTTCGAACCATATTACCTGAAAGATTTTATAGCAACAATACCCAGGAAAAATTTACTGGGCAGATAAGGAATAATCCTTTAGCGACCGTCTTAATTTTATGAATGATAACTTATTGATATATTTGTACGAGATTTCATTGATCCCCAGGGATCGATAATTAATAAGCACTTTTACTTTGATAACAGCAATTTAACCATATGGCAAGCACTTCGGATTTCAGAAACGGGATGGTCATTGAATACAATAATGACCTTTATTCAA
>JAZBOI010000313.1:0-2490 GCA_036351095.1 Bacteroidales bacterium
CGAACACCTTCTTGCAGCCAATACCTTCCCCCTGGTGCTCGGCGGAAGCAGCACACTCATACCTGCCATCGCAAAGAAAATAAAGGGCAGTTTCAATTATACCGCCGTTGACTCGCGCATCGACTGGGTGAACGAACGCAAAGAAAAAGATTCATTCAACTACCTGTCAGAGATTATCAATGTAAATCCCGGCCTGGAAAACTTCATGGTGGTGGGCTACCAGTCATACCTGAACGACCCCCAGGTGCTCAACCGTTTCAGGAAGCTGAACCATGACCTTGTAAGAATGGGAGAAGTGAGGGATGATATCCACGAGATAGAACCATCGTTCCGCGACTCCTCGCTTATAAGCTTTGATATATCAGCCGTACGGCAGGCCGATGCACCCGGCACCTTTGCACCCTCACCAAATGGCTTCTATGGTGAGGAGATATGCCTCCTTGCAAGGTATGCGGGACTGTCCGACTCCCTGCAGGCTGCCGGCCTCTTTGAAGTTAACCCCCTGCTCGACAGCCGCAGGCTCACAAGCTCAATGGCAGCACAGATGATATGGTTTTTCCTCGAAGGCTTCGCACAGAAACAAAATGAATCATCGGTGCTGGAAAAAGAAAAATCAGGGCGCTTTGTCAATTACCATGTAAGCATCGAAGACAGTAACGAAGACCTGGTATTTATTAAAAGCAATATCACCAACCGCTGGTGGATAGAATACACCAGCAAGAAAGGAACAAAGCATTTCATCGCCTGTTCATATAACGATTACCTGCTGGCCGGGGAGAATGAGATACCCCGCAGGTACATGAAAGCCGTTGAACGGATAAACTGAACAAAGCCTGAAAAAAAATGTATTTATTGCAACATTCCGATTTTTAATTCGTTTACTTAATCCCTTGACGGGAATTAAGGATTGGCTTAATTTTTGAGATTATTGTATAACAATGTGTTTTTTTCACTTACTTTAGTCTTTGTAAACTTATTCTGACTCACAGAGGGGAAGAAACTGATATTTATGAAGAGAGAGCTGCTGACCATAGTACTGTCGACCATCCTGCTAACAGGTATATCTGCACAGAGCGATCCTGTGAGCAGCCAGTTTATGTTCAATCATTTGCTCTATAACCCGGGCTCGGCAGGAAGTACAGGAAATATATGCGCCACAGCAATGAACAGGCAGCAGTGGGTGGGCTTCGAGGGAGCACCCTCATCAACCGTCTTCCACGTAAATGCAAGGGTCAACCCCTTTAATATCAGCTCGGGAGTGGGACTAACCATAATAAGCGACCAGACAGGCTTTGACAGCGATAACAGCCTCCTGCTCACTTATTCATATATCACCCCCCTGGGTAACGGTAATCTCGGGATAGGTATAAACGCGGGCATCCTTAACAAGTCAATCGATCCAAGCTGGAATATACCCGACGGCGACATCTTCGTGCAACCCTCGGGCGACCCCCTCATACCCGACGGCAAGGAAAGTCACCTGTCATACGATATGAGCTTCGGACTGTTCTATAACACAGTGAATTACTATGCCGGACTGTCGGTCACCCACCTTAATGAACCGAAAATAAAATATACCACCGCCACTCCCTACATAGCCCGTCAATATTACGCAACTGCCGGATACACAGTCAGATTGCCCAACCCAAACTTCGAATTACTGCCCTCGGCTTTCCTATGGACCGATGGCAGATTGCTGCAGCTCAGCATTAATACAACAGTAAGATACAATAAAAAAGTCTGGGGTGGCGTTTCCTATAGAGCAGGGGACGCCCTGACCGGATTGATAGGTATTGAACTTTATAATGGAATACGTATTGGTTACTCATATGATTTTCCGATGAACGACATCAGAAAAAGCACTTCAGGCAGTCATGAATTTATGATTAATTATTGCTTTGACTTAAGCATGGGGAGGAGTTCCAAGCGCTATAAAAGTATTAGATTTTTATGATTATTTAAAAAAAATAACTTACTTGCAGTATTAAATCAAAATGCAATATGAAAAAGGTAATCCTATTAGTTATAACAGTAACAATTGTCATTACGGCATGCGGGCCCGGTAGCAGCGGAGAACTTGTCGGCGTTCCCGGAAGAAAGAAATTTTTTGAACCGGAGCCTTTTGAAATGTCATTTATACCCGCAGGAAGTTTCGTAATGGGACCGAGCGACCAGGATGCACTCTTCTCAATGAATACCCTTTCGCGTACGGTTACAGTGCCTGCCTTCTGGATGGACCAGACGGAAATAACCAATAATAAGTACAGGCAGTTCGTTTACTGGGTCCGTGATTCATTGCTCAGGACCAAACTGGGAGAAGCACAGATACCTGATTACGAATTTTTCAGGGTCGATGATGAAGGAAATGAAATTGACCCCCCACAGATCAACTGGGATGAAAAAATCGATATGGACGTGCTCGAGATTGCCGATATTGTTGAGGAAATGTACTACCCTCCCAATGAACGATTCAATAACAGGAAACAGACC
>JAZBOI010000314.1:0-3921 GCA_036351095.1 Bacteroidales bacterium
AGTAATTTACGTTCCATCCTCAGTATTTCTTCAAGATCAGTACCGGATCCGGCATATTCTGCTTCAAGCAGCTTCAATGCTTTCATGGCCAGTTCTGATTGTTCTTCATTAAGACTGATGCGTCTTTGCGAATCACGGTACTCCGTCCATGTCTTTTCAAAAAGAGTTTCAAGGCTGTTTACCATATTTTCCGACCGTGACATATTGGCCTGTTCCAGGAAGGCTGCCTGTCTGACCATGGCCTTATACTTACTTCGATACAGTGGAATACTTATTCCCACCACCGGGAAGATGAAGGCATCCCTTCCCGGAAGGTTATTGTCGCCTTTACCGATTAGCGCATAGTCAATGCCGATATTAAAACCGGGCCTTCCTGCCAGGCGGGCCGACTCTTTCTTATATAAGAGTTCGGCCTGTTTGAATTC
The DNA here is from genome assembly GCA_036351095.1 of Bacteroidales bacterium. GTDB lineage: Bacteria > Bacteroidota > Bacteroidia > Bacteroidales > VadinHA17 > UBA9300. Next base: position 426 of record JAZBOI010000314.1, read on the forward strand.
GAGCCGGAGCAGGCTGTGATTGGCAGTCATCACCGAATCGAGTGCAGCTTCCCTGCCAAGTGGAAAATCAGTATCCCAGAGCTCATCCGGGAGTTCTATACTCATTTGTCCATCTGCGTTTAGCATGTTAAGTAAATCAAGCTCAAGCACCATGTATTGATCGCGCAGCAGGGCAAGCTGATCAGACAGTTCATTGATTTCCATTTCAACCCGGTATTCATCAACCCTGGATGCCTGTCCTGTCTGCACTTTCAGCCCTGCAAGATCACGGATAGTAGCCAGCAGGTCAATATTTTCCGCGCTTATATCAATTGATTTCCTGTAGATATACAGTTCGTAATACACTTTTTTTACATCACTGAACAATTTTGATTTCTCTTCCTGGAAGTCTTCATACCTGGCCTTTGCAGTCTGCGCTGCTGCATCTTCCCTTGCTCCCAGGGTTCCAAACCAGGGAAAAAACTGGGAAAGTGACAGCCTGAGCTGTTGCGGCCCCATACGCGTTTCGATAGGACTTATAAAATATGAAAACATAAGTTGCGGATCCGGAAGAGATCCTGCCTGTGGCACCTGTTCCAGTGCTGCCATATATTCATTGAAGCTGGCCTGCAGGCCGGGGTTATTCTCAGCAGCCATCAGCAGGTAAGGCTCCAGTTTGTCCTGCCCCGCAAGCGGGAAGGGAATCATGAGCATGGACAACATTGTTATCATTATAAAACTTCTCATAGCTTGCTGTTTTTTAATTCTTTATTGATTCTTCTTTCCTGCCACACGCTGTAAAGTACGGGCACAACAAATATTGTCATTACCGCTATTAGCATTCCTCCAAACAGGGGGATGGCCATTGGTACCATGATATCCGATCCCTTACCCGTGGATGTGAGGACAGGAAGCAGTGCAATCAGTGTTGTGGCAGTGGTCATCATGGCCGGTCTGACTCTTTTTGACCCGGCCTCAATTATTATGTCGTGCAATTGTGCTATTGAAGCAGGTTTATTTTTTTCCATAGACTGTTTAATGTAGGTACTGATTAGTACCCCGTCGTCGGTAGCAATACCAAAGAGGGCAATAAAGCCCACCCAGACAGCCACACTTAGATTTATTGTCTTTATCTGGAATAATTCCCGCAGCTCCATCCCTGCAAGTGTTCCATCCATGAACCATGGTTGCCCGTAAAGCCAGAGCATGATAAAACCGCCTGAAAATGCCACAAGCACACCGCTGAAAATCAATGATGTGGATATCACCGAGCGGAACTGGAAATACAGGATAAGAAAGATGATTAGCAGGGAAAACGGGACAACCAGTGCCAGGCGTTTTGTTGCCCTGACCTGGTTCTCATAATTACCTGTAAAGGAATAGCTTACTCCCGGCGGTAATTCAAAGCCACCTGAAGCCAGCTGTCCGTCAAGATATTCACGTGCATTTTCCACAACGTCCACTTCGGCATAGCCATCCATTTTATCGAAGATGACATAGGAGACAAGGAAGGTGTTCTCACTTTTTATCATCTGGGGTCCTCTCTTATAATCGATACCGGCAACTTCACCGAGAGGAACCTGCTCTCCTGTAGCTGTTGGTATCAGTATCTTTCCCAGTTCACCGGGATGGTCCCTGAATTCACGGGCATACCTCAGCCTTACGGGAAAGCGTTCGCGGCCTTCCACCGTACTGGTCAGCTCCATACCCCCAACCGCACCCGATAATACTTCCTGCAGCTTATTTATGGATATCCCGTAGCGTGCTGCTGCAGGACGATCAATTTTTATCTCCAGGTAGGGCTTACCCACCACCCTGTCGGCAAAGACCGAAGGAGGAGATACCCCCTCCACATTTTTCAGGTGCTGTTCCAGTTCAAAGCCAACTGATTCAAGTGTTTCAAGATCAGGGCCATACACCTTTATTCCCATTGGTGCCCGCATGCCTGTCTGCAGCATCACCAGCCGTGTGGATATGGGTTGCAGCTTCGGTGCAGATGTCAGTCCCGGTATACTGGCCTTGCTTACTATCTCATTCCATATATCATCAGTGGATCTGATCGCGTCGCGCCACTGGCGGAAATACTCACCTTTCCTGTCGGCCACCAGTTGATCAACTGATATTGCGCGGAAAGCTTCCTCATGCGGATTATATGAGCTGCCGTCCTTCAGCATGTATGCCCCGTCTTTATCAGTCTTAAACCTCATGCGATGACCATCTTCATCGAGGATATACTCCGGCTTATAGTTAATTATATTTTCAAACATTGATACAGGTGCCGGGTCGAGGGCTGAATTTACGCGTCCCCATTTACCGACGACAGTTTCCACTTCAGGAATAGCATTGAGCCTCTTATCCAGTATCCTTATCACGTCCAGGTTCTCCTGTATCCCTGAGTGAGGCATGGTTGTAGGCATAAGCAGGAAGGAACCTTCATCGAGTGCCGGCATAAATTCCCTTCCCAGTCCTGGAACTGAGCTGGCTATTGATTTATATGCCTTCGAATCTTTTATACCCTGTGGCATAAACCCGAAGATCCTGTCAAAGCCCTGCCATGCAGTAATACCGAAGAGAATCATAATAAGCGGAAGTGAAAGGAAGGCAATTTTATTATTAAGTGTCCATTTGAGTATTTTCCTGTAGAAATAGACGAATGAAGACAGCACTGCCAGTATGAGGGCAAGCAGTAGCACAACAAAAATGAAGTTAAGCAGGCGTGAGTTCTGTGCTCCCAGCGGTAGCCACAGTCCTGACAGGAAATATACGACTACCCCGGCAGTAATGGCTATATTGATATACCTGTCCCATCCTGCATATTTACCCTGCCAGCGGCCGGCAAAATAATTATTTAAGCCATATGCACTTATTGCCAGTGCAATATACTGGCCGCTAACTATACTGAGTGTTATCCCTGCTATTACAGCAATAATATTCAGGATGGTCATATATTTTTTCTTACCCCCTTTAAGCGAAAAGACCAGGTGAGCGAGGGCCGGGATTACTATCAGGCCTATCAACAGGGCAGCCACCATGGTAAATGTCTTGGTGAAGGCAAGTGGTTTAAAGAGTTTACCTTCGGCAGCCTGCATGGCAAAAACAGGAAGGAAGCTGACAATGGTGGTGCTTATGGCTGTAAAAACAGCCCCTGCCACCTCGCTGGCTCCCTCATAGATAGTCTGAAGCAGATTATTTCGATAGGCCCCTGTTTTCTGCCCTGCTTCTATATGCCTTATGATGTTTTCGGTAAAGACGACCCCCACATCAATCATTACACCTATGGATATTGCTATCCCGGAGAGGGCAACTATATTGGCATCAACGCCAAACTGCCTCATGATGATGAATGTTATAAGCACACCTACCGGCAGAAGGCTGGAGATAAGGAATGAAGCCCTCATATTCAATACAAGTACAATTATAACCAGTATGCTGATCAGCAGCTGCAGGCTTATTGCTTCTTCAAGTGTTCCCAGGGTCTCTTTAATAAGTCCTGTACGATCATAAAATGGCACAATGG
>JAZBOI010000315.1:0-5809 GCA_036351095.1 Bacteroidales bacterium
GAAATCAAGATATGACAGGAGGGGTGTATCAGCATCAAAGGAGGATGTTCATAAGGCCATAAGGGATATTGACAGCGGTCTTTACCCGGGTGCCTTTTGCAAGGTGCTGCCTGATATACTGGCCGGTGATCCCGAATACTGCAACATAATGCATGCCGACGGCGCCGGAACAAAATCCTCCCTGGCATATATTTACTGGAAGGAGACGGGTAACCTGGATGTCTGGAAGGGCATAGCCCAGGATGCCGTTATAATGAATATAGATGACCTCCTTTGTGTGGGTGTGACCGATAATATCCTTCTCTCATCCACCATCGGCAGAAACAGGAACCTTGTACCCGGTGAAGTTATAGGTGCAATTATTGCGGGGACCGAGGAGGTACTCGAAAAACTACGCCGGCTGGGTGTGACAGTTTATCTTACGGGTGGTGAGACGGCAGATGTTGGCGACCTTGTGCGAACGGTAATAGTCGATTCAACTGTAACAGCCAGGCTGAAGAGATCGCAGATAATAACAAACGACAATATATCACCCGGTGATGTGATAGTGGGACTTTCTTCGAGCGGACAAACATCTTACGAGGAGGAGTACAACAGTGGGATGGGATCGAACGGGCTTAGCTCGGCAAGGCATGATGTCTTTGCAGCTTACCTGGCGGAGAAATACCCTGAGAGTTATGATCCGGCGATTGAGAGGGATCTTGTATATTCAGGTAAATACAGGCTTACTGACGCAATAGAAGGACTGGGCCTGGATGCAGGCAGGCTGGTACTCTCACCCACACGGACCTATGCTCCTGTTATCAGCAGGGTGCTTGAAGAAATGCACGGCGAGATTCACGGCATGATACACTGCTCCGGGGGAGCACAGACGAAGGTGATGAATTTCATTAATGATATTCATATTATTAAGGATAATATGTTCACCATTCCCCCGCTGTTCAGGATCATCCAGGAAGAATCGGCCACAGAATGGAAGGAGATGTACAGGGTCTTTAACATGGGACACAGGTTTGAAATTTATGTTAAGCCCGGACAGGCTGACAGGATTATTGATATAGCTTCATCCTTCAGCCTGGAGGCAAAAGTCATCGGCCATTGTGAGCCGTACACGGGAAAGAAGCTGACCATAAAAAATGAGGAAGGTGAGTTTTGTTATTAAAAATTGATTGTATATGGCAAATAATATGATCCTTGAAAAGCTCCGGGGAGTTAAGGAAAGATTTGAAGAAGTGGGCAGGCTCATTACAGAGCCGGATATCATAGCCGATATGAAGAGGTATGTAAAGCTGAACAAGGAGTACAGGGACCTTGAGCCGCTAATTGAGGCATACAACGAGTACAGTAATGTAATCTCCAATATTGAATCTGCCCGTACCATGCTTGCAGAGGAGAAAGATCCTGAGATGCGCGAGATGGCCAAGGCCGAACTGGAGGAGCTCACTGAAAAACTGCCGGCAATGGAGGAAGAGATCAAGCTCCTGCTATTGCCTTCCGATCCGGAGGATGATAAAAATGCCATTATTGAAATAAGGGCCGGTACCGGTGGTGACGAAGCGAGTATCTTTGCGGGCGACCTGTTCAGGATGTATTCCAAGTACTGTGATGAGAAGAAATGGAAGATAGAGGTTAATACCTTTACCGAAGGAACCGTTGGTGGTTATAAGGAGATAGTGTTCACAATCTCTGGAAATGGTGTTTACGGAGTGATGAAGTATGAGTCGGGTGTGCATCGTGTACAGAGGGTGCCCCAGACCGAAACACAGGGAAGGGTGCACACATCGGCGGCTACCGTGGCTGTTCTGCCCGAAGCCGATGAATTTGATGTCGAAGTCAAACAGGAGGATATAAGAAAGGATACATACTGTTCATCCGGGCCGGGCGGACAGTCAGTGAACACCACATATTCCGCCATACGGCTTACCCATATACCAACCGGCATAGTGGTTACCTGCCAGGACGAAAAATCGCAGCTTAAAAACCTCGACAGGGCAATGAAGGAATTAAGGACACGCCTCTATAACCTTGAATACCAGAAATACCTTGATGAAATATCATCCAGGAGAAAAACAATGGTTTCAACCGGTGACCGCTCGGCGAAGATCAGGACCTATAATTATCCCCAGGGCAGGATGACAGATCACAGGATCAACCTTACAATGTATAACCTTGAATCGGTATTGAACGGTAATATCCAGGAGATTATTGATAAGCTGCAAATGGCCGAGAATGCGGAACGACTTAAAGTAAATAACCTGTAAACCTGTTTCGAAATGACCGGAAATGAACTGTTTGAAAATATGCTGAGGAAAAGATCTTTCCTTTGTATTGGTCTGGATACGGACATAAATAAAATTCCTGCCTTCCTGCATGATGCAGAAGATCCGGTATATGAGTTTAATAAAGGTATTATAGATGCCACCGCCCGCTATGCGGTAGCTTACAAGCCAAATATTGCCTTCTATGAGTCACTGGGTGCCGGGGGATGGGTTTCCCTGGAAAAAACCGTTGCCTACCTGCGTAACAGCTATCCTGATATTTTCCTTATTGCCGATGCAAAAAGAGGGGATATTGGTAATACCTCGAAACTTTATGCCAGGGCCTTCTTTGAAAAAATGGATTTTGATGCAGTGACGGTTGCCCCTTATATGGGTGAGGATTCTGTTAGCCCTTTCCTTGAATATCCGGGGAAATGGGTAATACTGCTTGCATTAACATCGAACAGGGGAGCGGATGATTTCCAGTACCACCCCGACAGTAAAAACAGTCTGTATAAACTGGTACTTGAAAAATCACAGTCGTGGGCCGGCAGCGAAAACATTATGTATGTTGTTGGAGCCACACGGGCTGAGATGCTGTCGGATATAAGGAAGATTGTGCCGGATCATTTCCTCCTCATACCCGGTGTGGGTGCCCAGGGAGGCAGTCTTGAAGAGGTGGTTGCACATGGCATGAATTCCACCTGCGGGCTGCTGGTCAATTCATCAAGAGGTATAATATTTGCCGACAGTACGGAGAATTATGCCGAAACTGCAGCACTCAAGGCAGGTGAGCTGCAGAAGCAGATGGAAAACCATCTGAAGGCCCGGCAGCTGCTCTGAGTTTTCCGCGCTAAAGTGAAGTGAGCTTCAAAAGCAGATGGAAAACTACCTGGTGAGCCGGATACTTCTCTGAATATTGCCGGATCACCAGCCTTCCCGGAAACTTATCTGAATATTCCACTTTTCAGCGGGTTTAATTACCCGGAATTTTTTATCTTTAATGCAGCGCTGCATAAAGAAAAACCATGAAAGAAGAATTTCTCCATTTTATATGGAAGAACAGCTTATTTGAAAAAGCTGAACTTTTAACATGTAAGGGCAAAACATTGCATGTAATTGATCCCGGTGCATACAACAGGGATTCCGGACCGGATTTTTTCTCATCAAGGATAAGGCTGGACGAAACAGAGTGGGCAGGTAATGTTGAAATACATATTAATGCTTCTGACTGGTACAGGCACAAGCACCACCTTGATCACGGCTTTGACAATGTCATATTGCACGTAGTGGCAAATTATGACACAGAAATCGAAACGGCCTCGGGTCATAAACCCGATACTTTCGTTATAAGATGGCAGAAAGAGGTTGAGGAAAGATATTACGGCTACCTTAACAATCCAAAGCTTATAGCCTGTTGTGATGATATAAAAACACTGCCGCTATTCAGCCTGAGACACTGTATCAGCCGTATGGCCGTAGAGCGACTGGAATATAAAATAGGCAGGATCACAGAAGTTCTGCGGTCCACTAACAATGACTGGGATGAGACACTCTACAGGTTGTTGTCGAGATACTTCGGGCTGAAGGTAAACTCCGAACCTTTCTACCTCCTTTCATGTAATTTGCCACTGAAGATAATAAGGAAACATGCCGATAACAGGCTGCAGGTTGAATCGCTTCTTTACGGCCAGGCAGGGATGCTTGAACCGGGAGTTTTTAATAGCGAGATATACGATGAATATTTTACTGCCCTCGTTAAAGAATACAAAGTGCTCCGCCGCAAGTACAGCCTTAAACCCATTGATCCATGGATGTGGAAATACCACAGGCTGCGCCCGGCTAATTTCCCCACGATAAGAATATCCCAGCTTGCCGGTCTCCTGTGCTCGGGCAGGTCATTATTTTCCATGGTAAGGGAATGCAGGAGTCTTCCAGTACTGGAAGACCTGTTCATGTGCGAGGCCTCGCCCTACTGGAACAGGCATTATGTTTTCGGTGCATATAAGGCAGGAAGACCAAAAAAGACTGGTACCACATTCATAAACCTCCTGCTGATCAATACCCTTATTCCCTTATTGTTCCTATATGGCAAAGAAACATGCAATGAGGAATATTCAGCCAGGGCCACTGACCTGCTCGACAGTATTGAACCCGAAGAAAACCGGTTAACAAGGGAATGGGCTGCGGCAGGTATTACAGCCTCTTCTGCACTTGAATCACAGGGTCTTATCCACCTTCGCGAGACTTATTGCAAAAATAGGCTATGCCTTGATTGCCAATATGGAAGTAAATTAATAAGTTTGGGAAAGAATATTGTTTCAGATGATAACTACTTACTGGAAGAGCCCGGAAAAAACAATGATTTAAATGACAAAATCCTACTTTGAGCACAAGTCAGCACCTATGATAAGGTCAGCTGTAACTGGCTTATCCCTGGTTTTGCTTATCTTAATAATAGGAACCATTGGGTATATGCTGCTTGAAAACCTGTCTCTTCTGGATGCCCTTTATATGACAGTAATAACCATCGCTACCGTTGGCTTCAGGGAAGTAGTCGACTTTCATGATTCAGGTAAGTTGTTCACAATCTTGCTCATTATCGGCAGTTTTGGTATTTTAGGATATGTTGTTACCATGCTTACACGCTATGTTGTGGATGGCGTTTTTACTCATTATTATAAAGACAATAAGGTGAAAAATAAAATTAACAGGCTTAAAGGTCATATCATAATATGCGGCTTTGGGCGGAACGGAAAGCAGGCAGCTTCAGACCTGGCGGATCACGAAAAGGAATTCCTTGTTATTGAAAGTGCCCCCGCTGTAGTGGAATACCTGCGAAGGTCAACAGAATATCTTTATATTGAGGGAGATGCAACCAGTGAAGATATTCTTGAGCTTGCCAATATAGGAAATGCCAGAGCACTGATCACTACACTGCCCGTTGATGCCGATAACCTGTTTGTTGTGCTGACTGCAAGGCAGATGAACCCTGACATGCTTATCATCAGCAGGGCCTCAGATGATAATTCCGATGTTAAACTCAAAAGAGCGGGGGCTTCAAATGTAATAATGCCCGACAAAATTGGAGGGACAAGGATGGCCAGGCTTGTAGTTGATCCCGATGTTGTTGAATTTATCGAAACAATAATAATGCAACCCAGGGGCGTTAAGATTGCGGAACTTTCATGCAAGGGGATGGCGGAATGCTTTGCCGGCAAGACAATAAAAGATCTGGACATACACAAACGTACAGGTGCTAATATTATCGGACTCAAGAATGAATCAAAACAATATATCGTTAATCCACCCGCAAATACAATTTTATCACCCGACTATCAGCTTTTTGTCCTGGGAACAAGCGAAGACATATCCAACCTGAGCGAACTTATCCGGAAAGGAATATAAAATTGCATAAACAGTGGTTTTTTTCTTCTTTTTGACGAATGTTCGAAAATGTTTGATAAATAGTCGAAAAAAACTTAAAATTTACGCAACCCACGGCACGATTTATGCGTCTTATCTATAGAAGAGCGTATAGTTAATTTCCA
>JAZBOI010000316.1:0-9642 GCA_036351095.1 Bacteroidales bacterium
AGGAGAAAAACAAATGTGCTGTTGATAAATGAATATTTTTTCATCACTTCATATTTTGATTTATAATTGGTCCTAGGTAACTGGCCATAAGAGTCTGACAAAAATTACCGGCCCGGGGAAGCCTGATAATCATTTGCCAGCGTTCAATCATGCCCTTCTTTTCTTCATATTAGCCTCATTACAAAGCTTTATAATTGCAATATATCCAATAATTACGTAATAGAACAGTTTATGTTACAAAATAATAACTCCTGCATAAGACATTTATTGCACAACTATCCCCAAAAAAAAATGTAATTCAGCCTGTTCCTCATTTATTGGACAGCAGTTCTAAAAGAGCTCAAATACAGCCTGCTCATTATTTTTTTGGCAGCACATCTCAACGATCGTAATTCAGCCTATTCCTTCGTCAGTGCTATAATGAGCTGAATAATATCTTCAACTTCATCATCAGGTATACGACCGGTATACAGGGCCCTGCATATGCGGTCCTTGTCTGCAATCACCACGGTATAACTGTCCTCAGGCGCACCCCAGTCATCGTGCAGCACTCCCTCGTTGTCAAAAAGAATGGTGGTACCGTATTTCTTTTCTTTCCTCTTGGCTATCATCTTGATAATGCCCGTAGGCTTCCATGTGGATTTTGTATCCACTATGCCAAAACCTTTAAAATATTCACTGTCAATTATTTTATCAATATCAGTAGCCTTGTCAACAGCATCGTTGAAATGATCATTGAGAGACTCCTCATCAGGATCAACATAATTAATCTGTAATACCTTGCCCTTCCATGTGTCCATTGAATGATCCAGTCCATTGGCATCAGGCAATACCCATTCCGGGACTTTCTTGCCCACTTCAATTTTCAGATCCTGGGCGTTTATCGCCATCATGCTAACGGACAGCAAAAGGGAAATCATAATAAATTTTTTCATGGTTTTGATTTTAAAATTTTAAATGCCAAGATAAACAATTTTTAATATTGATGAATTGTTAAAATGTGCAATTGTTGATTGTTTTAACAGCTTATTAATTGAGCATTCATAAATTTGTCCATATATTTATAAAATGCTTAGACTGAATAAACACTATTAACTTATTAATCATGTCATTAAGTCCGAAAATCAATCCTGCTCTTCTCTTTGTAATAATAATTACCCTGTCCCGGGTGAGCATGGGCCAGGCGACCTATTTTCCTGAAAAAGATAAATGGGAACATAAAAATCCAGCTGCTTTGGGTATCAATCCTGAAAAGCTGAACCAGGCTGTTGAATATGCTCTTGCAAATGAATATTCAGGTGACAGTGACCTCAGGATCGCCATCTATAAGTCCTTTGGCTACGAACCCGGAATGGAAATAGTTGGTCCTGCCAGGAAGAGGGGCGGACCGGCAGGTATAATCCTGAAAGATGGATATATAGTGTCAGAATGGGGCGATATTGAAAGGGTCGATATGACATTCAGCGTAACAAAGAGCTATCTTTCCACGGTTGTCGGCCTGGCTGTTGATGATGGCCTTATCACCTCGGTTAAGGATAAGGTGTGTGAATATGTATGGGACGGTACTTTTGATGGAGAACATAATATGAAAATAAGCTGGGAACACCTTCTTAACCAGTCATCTGACTGGTCGGGACAATTATTCGGAATGTATGACTGGGCCGACAGGCCTTCCAGGAGGGAGGAGCTGGACGACTGGAAGTACCGTGAACTGCATGAACCGGGAAGCTACTATAAATATAATGATGTAAGGGTTAACCTGCTGGCCTATTCTGCCCTGCAGGTCTGGCGTAAACCTCTTCCACAGGTTCTTAAACAAAGGATTATGGATCCCATCGGGGCCTCATCCACTTGGAGGTGGTATGGCTACTCAGGTTCATGGGTCGAACTGGACGGCCTCAGGATGCAATCGGTCAGCGGAGGAGGTCATTCCGGGGGAGGACTTTTCATTAACACCCTCGACCATGCCCGCTTCGGGCTGCTTTTTATGAACAATGGTAAATGGAAAGACAGGCAACTTATTTCTGACGAATGGATAAGGATGGCTACGGAACCTTCACCTGCAAATCCTTCTTACGGATTCCTGTGGTGGCTGAACGGGGGTAACAGACCCATGGAGGATGTCCCGGAATCGGTTTTTTATGCATCCGGCTTTGGCGGCAACTACATAATTATTGACAGGGTAAATAATATTGTTGCTGTCACAAGATGGCTTGAGCCCTCACGGCTGTCAGTCTTCCTTAAAATGCTTTATGATTCATTGAATTAAGTAAGAGGGTGTAAACCATTGTAAAATAATTATTTATAAATATATCAATACTACTATGATCAAACTGAACGGATTGTACCCGCCCCTGCCAACATCTTTTAAGGAAGATGAAAACCTTCACCTTCCCAAAATACAGGAAAACATACAAAAACTATGTAGTCATGACCTTGCCGGCATCCTGGTGCTGGGCTCAAATGGTGAACTGGTAATGCTGGGCAATGAGGAAAAGAAAAAGGTTTATGAAACGGCACGAAAGGCAATACCCGCAGGCAAACTGATGATAGCCGGCAGCGGCGCTCAATCGACCCGCGAAACTATCGAACTTACAAAGATCGCATCCGGCAGCGGAGCAGACGCCGTACTCGTCCTGAATCCATCATATTACAAAGGTCAGATGAGCAGTGAAGCACTTACTGTGTTTTACCACGATGTGGCCGATAACTCACCGGCACCTGTTATTATCTATAATATGCCTTCCAATTCAGGACTGGATATGGACGCCCCTACAATCCTGGGAGCAGCAGAGCATGACAATGTTATTGGTTTAAAGGATTCAGGCGGAAACCTTGTTAAAATGGGGGCTGTGATCAAAAATGCAAAACCGGGATTCCAGGTGCTTGCCGGTTCTGCAGGATTCCTGCTTCCGGCACTGAGCCTTGGCGCAGTGGGAGGAATACTGGCCCTGGCAAATATTGCCCCGGAATTATGCCTGGATATTTACAGGTCATTCCTCAGGGGCGATATGGAGAGTGCAAAACAATACCAGCTCGACGCGGTGGAACTGAATACTGCCGTTACCCGGAAATGGGGCGTGCCGGCACTGAAAGCAGCCATGGATTACCTGGGTCTGTACGGCGGACCGTTAAGAAAACCCCTGCTTCCGCTTAAGGGGTCAATTAAGAGCCAACTCATTGAACTGATAAACAAAAGCCTTCCTGTATAATTGGTAGCCTGTGAATTTTAACTGATAATTTAAAAAGATAATTTCTCAACAAATCATTATTATGATGAAAAAACTCCTTATGATACCGGGTCCCATCGAATTTAACCCGGAGGTCCTTGCTGAAATGGGCAAAGCAACACTCAGCCATGTTTCAGGTGAATTTATAGATATTTTTGGAGAAGCCCTTGAAATGATGAAAGAAGTATGGATGTGTCCCGGAGGGCAGCCTTTTATAATGGCAGGCACCGGAACACTGGCAATGGATGCCGCCGGAGCCAACCTTGTTGAAAATCACGACAGGGTCCTTGTAATCTCAACAGGCTACTTTGGTGAACGGTATGCAGAGCTGGTCGACAGGTACGGGGCTGATTACCGCGTACTCAGGGCAAAACCCGGTGAAGCTGTTACGATGGAATCCATTGATCAGGAACTTCGTGGCGGAAAATACAAAATACTGACATTCACCCATGTCGACACATCAACTGCAGTAAAAGTTGATGCAGAATCAATAGCTGCACTGGGACAGAAATATGATGTCATTACAGTACTTGATGGTGTTTGCTCGGTTGCAGGAGAGGAAATAAGGCAGCAGGACTGGGGTATTGACGTGGTGCTTACAGCTTCCCAGAAAGCCATCGGGGTGCCTCCGGGACTGGCCCTGATGGTTGTTTCGGAAAAAGCAATGGAAAAATTCAGGAAAAGAAAGAGTAAGGTGAAAAATTATTATGCTGACTGGTCAAACTGGCTGCCGGTGATGGAAGCCTATGAACAAAGAAAACCGGCATACTTCGGTACTCCTGCGGTTAACCTTGTTTCAGCTCTCAATATAAGCCTGAAGCAGATACTGGCAGAAGGCCTGGAAAACAGGTTTGAAAGGCACAGCTGCACGGGAAAAGCATTCAGGGCCGCCCTTAAAGCACTTGGCCTGAGCCAGGTTGCAGCCAAAGGATATGAAGCAAACACCCTTACTGCTCCCTTTTATCCCCCGGGTGTAGTTCCTTCCGATTTCCTTGGAGAAGTTAACAGGGAAGGTGTGGTACTGGCAGGTGGATTACACCCCGATATGAAAAATCAGTACTTCAGGATAGGTCATATGGGTAAAGTTACAGCGGATGATGTGCTTGCAACAATCGCTGCAATCGAAAATGCTCTTAAAAAATTGAATTATAAATTTGAAGAAGGTGCCGGCACCAATGCAGCTAAAGAACAGTTAAATTGTCTTTAAGATATTCCGAATGAAGCTGATGACCTGATTGCAGCTTATTAATGAACAAGTTATTATATAATTGAAGCAAGTTTGAATTTTTCGTGCTCTTGCAATAAACCTTTAAACATTAAATAATTAGACAAATGAAAAGTATTTTTATCAGTAAAGACAGGCTCTTTTTTCAGCTTGCTCTTGCATTTGCATTAATCCTTCTTGGCAGCGCGTGCACAAGCAAAGTCAGTTATGAAGGGTATAAGGTGCTGGATTCCCGCTTTGTTGATGAAGTGAATGCGGAATGCGTGCACCTGGAACATATCAAAAGTGGCGCCAGGGTTTTTAAGATCAAGGCAGATGATCCCAATAAGTTATTTGCCGTGGGCTTTAAAACAGTGCCCGACTCTGATTGTGGAACACCTCATATAATGGAGCATTCGGTGCTTAACGGATCCGAAAACTTCCCCGTAAAAAGTCCTTTTGACGTACTTATGCAGGGCTCTCTTAACACTTTTCTGAATGCAATGACCGGGGCTGATATGACAATATACCCTGTTGCCAGCATGAATGATAAAGACTATTTTAACCTTATGCATGTTTACCTGGACGCAGTATTCAATCCTCTTATCGAAGATGATCCAAGGATATTTAAGCAGGAAGGATGGCATTATGAGCTTACTGCTAAGGATAAGCCCCTGATCTATAAGGGCGTTGTTTATAATGAAATGAAAGGATCGTTTTCCAGCCCTGAACGGCAGCTGGGTTACCATGTCTACCGGAACCTCTTTCCTGATAATGCCTATCGCTTTTCATCAGGCGGATATCCGGTTGCTATACCTGAGCTGACATACGAGGATTTTCTTGCATTCTATAAAAAACATTATCACCCATCAAACAGTTATATACTGCTTTACGGTGATGCCGACCTCGCTGAAGAACTGGAATTTATCAATGAAAATTACCTGTCGGCCTATGATAGATCCGACGATGTGGTGGAAATCAGGGAACAGGAGCCTTTCGACCAGTTGAAAAAAGTCGTAAAGGCCTATCCCGTTCTTGAAGGCAGCGATACTGAAAACAGGACTTTCCTCCAGCTGAGCTTTGTGGTTGGCAAAGCCACTGATTATGCCCGCAATATGGCATATGATGTGATGTCTGATGTGCTTGTAAACCAGGAGTCAGCACCCCTGAAAAAAGCCCTGCAGGAAGCAGGTATAGGGAGTGATGTTTCTGCCTATATCGATGGTAACAAACAAACAGCCTTCCACATAATCGTGCGTAATGCAAACGAAAAAGACATGGACAGGTTCTACGAGCTTACCATGGAAGTGCTTGAGAATGCTGCAGAAGACGGGCTGGATAAGAAAGCCCTCGAGGGAACAATTAACCGGATGGAATTCAGACTTCGCGAAGGTGATAGCCCCCAGAAAGGCCTTACCTACGGCTTCCAGCTTCTTGGCGGCTGGTTTTTTGAAGGAAACCCCTTTGCCGGGATTCAATTCGAAGAACCCCTGTCTGAAGTTAAACAGTCACTGACCGGGGATTATATGGAACAATTAATTGCAGGCGACCTGCTTTCAAATAAGCATTGCCTGCTGCTTGCACTTAAACCAGAGCCGGGACTGCAGGCGGAAATCGATAATGAGATAAGGACAAGACTCGATTCCATCAAGGCAAATATGGATAATGAGACAATGGAGCAACTCATCAGGGAAACAAACGAACTTATTGAATACCAGCAAAGAGCCGATTCGCCGGAAGCACTTGAGACAATTCCGGTGCTTTCTCTTGATGATATCAGCGAGGAAGTGGTATGGTACGAGGCAGAGGAGATAGATATTAATGGCATAAAAACTCTCTACCTCGATGAATTTACAAACGGTATAGTATACAATAAGCTTCTGTTCGATCTCAGAATACTTCCTTTGGATAAATTACAGTATGCTTCTCTGCTGTCTCATCTGCTAGGTAAGTTCGATACAGAGAAATATACATATGGAGAGATCGATAATGAACTGAATATACATACGGGTGCTTTCAGCTCATCAATAAACCTCTACAACGCCGGTAGAGACGACAGTAATATTATCCCCAAATTCCAGATACAGTCAAAGGCTGTAAGTGACAAAACAGGAAAAATGCTGGAGCTGGCAGCTGAAATTATCTCTAAAACAGATTTCAGTGATAAGGACCGTTTGAAAACACTTATGATCAGGCATTTCGCAGAAATTGATGCTAATGTAAAGAATAACGGGCTTAATTATGCGGCACAGAGAATGTTCTCCTATTTCAGCCATACTGGGGTATGCAACGAGATGATGTCAGGACTGGATTATTACTGGTTCATTGCCGACCTTGTAAACAATTTCGATGAAAAGTCGGATGAGATAATAGCAAACCTGTCAGACCTTTCTGCCTCCTTATTCACCTCATCCAATTTAACCGCCGGCATCACCTGCAGTGAAAAGGATTTTGAAAGATATTCAGATGCCTTCACGGCACTTAGCTCTTCGATGCCTGAAGGGGAGAGCGAATACCTGGCCTGGGATATCATACCAGTGAAGAAAAATGAAGCCTTTGAAACTACATCAGGCGTACAGTATGTTATTAAAGGCGGAAATTTTAAGGACCTGGGATACGACTGGTCGGGAAAAATGCTTGTTCTTAACCAGATACTGTCAACCGACTGGCTGCAGAACCAGATCAGGGTGATAGGTGGTGCTTACGGTGGCTTTGCCAGTTTCAGCCCCACAGGTAATATGTATTTTGCCTCATACCGCGATCCAAACCTTCAGGAATCGCTCGAGGTATACGATCAGACAGCCAGCTACCTCGAAGATTTTGATGCTGATGAAAAAGCTATGACCAGGTATATCATCGGTACAGTTTCAAATCTTGATTATCCTGAAACATCATCAATGAAGGCCAGCACTGCTCTCTCAAGGTACTTTAACGGGATAAGCCGCGAGTTTCTGCAGAAGCAAAGGAACGAGGTGCTCGGGACAACTGCCGGGGATATTAAGGCAATGAGAACCATGGTCGACGAACTTATGGATCTTGATATATATTCCGTATACGGAAACAAGCAAAAGATTGAACAGAATAAGGAACTCTTTATGAGCCTGATAGATCCGATAAGGTAATTTGGCTCATCCCCGGGTATTCAGAGGCGGCCGGCTTGTGCCTGCCGGGACAGCCATGTGAAAAAAAGGACAGGAGAGGCAGGGAGATTAATATTACTAATTCTCCTGCCTCTTTTGTCTTTCCCTTTTTAACCACCGTACAAAAACAGGAATATTCAGGGCAAGTGAAATAATAAAAGCAGATACAAGCCCCCATAAAGTGAGCGAATCAACCAGTTCCTGGCTGAAGCTCATTCCTGTGAGCCTGTCGGCAAGATACTTGATGTAGGAGGTGGGCAGACCGGTGTGACCAAGCTTTTCAAGTATCCTGAAGTGCCACTCGGTGAAGGGGCAGTAACCGGGAACACCCACAATGAGCCCCAGCAGTGTCCATGATCCAAAGGTGAGCACTATGCTGACCAGGTTGGCAAACCTGGTCTTCTTCCATATCCAGCCAAATAAATTAAACAGTATGAGTGAACTGTGAAAAACAACGAAGGCAATATCAGCTATCCTGTAAATCATAACTTAAAGATAAATAAATTATTATTGTGAACAGCCAGCCTCTCGAGGCCCTGTTAAAATTCTGATTATATTTGTATTTTTAAATTAAAATCTATCACTAAAGTATCAAACAGGAAAAAGTCAATATTTTGAACCTAAAAATTTTAAACATATGAAAAAGCTATTAATCCTTTTAGCAGTAGCATTTGCCCTTGGTGGCTGCCAGCCAAAAGATAAGATACCAGTATATGCCTGGGAATCCGGTCCCCGCGATAAAACAGATAAAGAGATACTCGATGAGTTTAAGGACCTTAAGAAGAAGGGTATTGACGGGCTGATGTACAATGGCGGACAGGATCCCGCTGTATACGAAAGGGTGGGAGCCATTGCAGAAGATGCAGGTCTCGAATTCCATGCATGGATACCCACCATGGTGCAGTCTAAGGAAGGATTGCTGGATACAAGCCTCTATGCCGTGAACGGACTGGGACAGTCGGCGTGGACACACCCTGCATTTGTGCCTTATTATAAGTTCCTGTGTCCCGAAAGGGAAGAAGTGTATGACTTCCTTGAAGGAATGTATGCACAAGTGGCTGACCTTCCACAGGTTGACGGTATACACCTTGACTATATACGTTTCCCTGACGTGATACTGGCGCGTGGCCTGTGGGATAAGTACGACCTGGTAATGGACAGGGAGTACCCTGAATTCGACTATTGTTACTGCGACAGCTGCGTGGCACAATTCAAGGAAGAAAGTGGCATTGATATACTGGCGGTGGAAGATCCTTCGCAGCTTGAGGAATGGAAACAGTTCAGGTATGACCAGATAACCGACATAGTGAACCGCCTTGCTGACATGGTACATGCAAAGGATAAAGTTATTACCGCTGCAGTATTCCCCGGACCAAACTCGGTGGCAAAAAAGATAGTGCGCCAGGAATGGGATAAATGGAACCTTGATGCCTTTTATCCCATGAATTATAACGATTTCTACCTTGAAGATACTGAATGGATAGGTGAAGTATCTAAAGAAGGTGTTGAAGCAATAAACGACAGGGTGCCCCTGTACAGCGGCTTATTTATTTGCCCCGACCCTGAAGGAAAAGCAGAGGAAGCTGATCCTGAAGGACATGGCCTGGTACCATCCGAGATACAGGATGCCATCGATGAATCAATAGAAAACGGGGCTGCCGGTATATGCCTGTTTACTCCTTCGAGGATGACCGGGGAAGGATGGAAGGAATTTAAAAAGGCTATTTACCGCTAATCCCTTATGCATCGCACGCTGTAGCCATAACCGTCGGAGCAGGGGAGTTGCTCCAGCAAACACCACGGGATGTAACAGGGGAGCCACCATCATTGGAAATATCGCCTCCACCTGAGGCTGATGTGGCTGAGATAAAGCTGACAGAAGCAGTTGTTATAACCGGCGGATCTGCTCTTTCCTTATTGCATGAAGGCAGAATAAATGTTAATATAAGCAAAGCGCAAAACAATAAAACTGTGTTTTTCTTCATGCTGGAGCTGTATTTCGCTATAATTAAGAACATATTGTTAATTAATACCTTATGAAGGTAACCATAATAATGTGAAAAGCAAT
>JAZBOI010000317.1:0-3995 GCA_036351095.1 Bacteroidales bacterium
AAAATTTCTTCAGGATCAAGAGTTGTAAGAAGCTTTAAACGGGTTTCTTTAAAGTGAGGCAGACCCTTAAAATAATTTGAAAGGTGCCTGCGCATTTCATAGATAGCCCTGTTTCCTTCCTTATATTCAAGTGATTTTTCCAGGTGAAGGATAGCAAGGTCGACTTTTTCATCAAGGCCGGGCTCCGGCAGTATCTCACCCGTTTCGAGATAATGCCTGATGTCCCTGAATATCCAGGGCCGGCCGACAGAAGCCCTTCCTATCATAATCCCGTCAACACCATAATGATTGAAAGCATACAGAGCCCTTTCCGGGCAATCAATATCACCATTTCCAATTACAGGTATTGTTATCCTTGGATTATTCTTTACCTCTCCTATAAGCGTCCAGTCAGCCTCTCCCTTATACATCTGTGACCGGGTACGCCCATGAATGGTTATGGCAGCTATGCCAACATCCTGCAATCGTTCGGTAATCTCAGGGATATTTTTATTTTCCTCATCCCATCCCAGCCTCGTTTTAACTGTCACGGGAAGACTGACGGCCTTTACGATGGCATCGGTCATTTCCACCATCAGGGGCACATTCTTCATCATTCCCGATCCTGCCCCCCTGTTAGCAATCTTTTTTACGGGACAGCCGAAATTTATATCTATCAGTTCCGGGCCGGCTGATTCAGCAATCCTGGCTGCCTCAACCATTGATTCAATTATGTGGCCGTAAATCTGGATACCAATGGGTCTTTCATTATCGTTTATGTCAAGCTTCCTTACACTCTTTAGCCCTTCCCTGACAAGCCCGTCGGAGGAGACAAATTCTGTGTATACCATGTCAGCACCATATTGCTTGCATATACTTCTGAAAGAGGGATCAGTAATGTCCTCCATAGGAGCAAGAAACAGTGGCCTGTTACCCAGGTATGTATCACCTATATTCAAAATGCTGTTATGTTATTACACCTAAATAATTATCTTCGGTGCAAAAGTAGTAAAATGACAGATTATTCAGCATTGCTTCCCTTAAGTTCAAAGAAACCTCTTACACAATTTGTGGTATCGATGCTCATAATTCTGATTATTGCCATAAGCGGTCTGCTGATCACCCTTTTAACGGCATGGCTTATTTTTGGTATTGCACCGGGCGAGGCAGATATATGGCAGGCGGACCAGGCAGCAAGAAGTATATATTATTTCAAGTACCTGCAGGCCTTCCAGCACCTGTCCATGTTTTTGCTTCCTGCCCTTGCCATAGGATATTTTATGAAAGGTGATACCTGGTCCTACCTTGCGTTAAAAAATAAGCCCCGCATGACATCAGCATTGTTAAGTATATTGTTCATACTATTCATTATACCCCTTAACACTTACCTCTCATGGTTAAACGCTGAACTCGATCTTCCGGCCTGGCTCGGGGGACTTGAAAAATGGATAAGTGAGAAGGAGTTGCAATCGGAAAGACTCACTTCGATCCTGTTAAATGCGGGAAGCCCGGGAGCATTGTTAATCAATATAGTAGTTATTGCACTTTTACCGGCCATTGGGGAGGAATTTCTTTACAGGGGTGTTTTACAGGAGATATTTTCCAGATGGCTTAGATCAGGCACCCTGGCAGTTCTGCTGACTGCTTTCCTGTTCAGTGCTTCTCATCTACAGTTTTATGGCTTCCTTCCGAGGTTCGTGCTGGGACTGGGATTTGGATATATATTTCTATGGACGGGCAGTATCTGGCTTCCCGTACTGGCTCATTTTATCAATAACCTGATACCGGTAATATTATCTTATTTCATGGGTTGGGAGAATGTTAACAACACAATGGATGAATTTGCTGCCGGGGAGGTATTGATAGCGGCAATACCTGCTGTTGTTGCCCTGCTGGTTTTATTCAGTCTCCGTAAAGGAGGCAGGGTGGGGGACTAATTGTTTTCTATCTTTTCAAGCTCACTTTTCCTGAAGACATAGACCAGTCCGTAATTTTCTGCTTTTGATCTTTTCTCTTCTTCGCTAAGGTCAGAAAAGGACCTCTCTACTTCATTCCATATTTTTACTATCAACTCGTCAACCTGTTCCCTCAGCTCTGTTATTTTATCTGAATAATCACCTGTCCTCTTTTGCAGTGTCTTTTGAAAATGATAGGAGTCAAGAAAATTTTCGAAATGAACCTTAACAACTGCCATCGTAGGATTGGTAACAGGTGTGCGGCCTTCACGCGTGCGTAAAGTTTCGCCTTCTATTATCTTGTTACCCCAGTATATAACATCCTTTTCAGAATTGAGAGCGGGCAATGAGGAATTACCATTGACGAAGCCAAAAAATTTGGGTGTATCAGCCCGGAAGTCATTTCTCTGAACAGCCATCATCATTACACGGAGAAAGTGATTTATATATGTTTTTGCCTTTTTCAGAGCTTCCTGGTAGGCCTTATTACTTTCAACCTGTTTATTGTATGCCTGTCTCTGTAATTGATAATTATGTATGAAAGAAGGAAGCAGGGCCTGTAGTTTTACATAGCTGTCGGCTGTATAAGCCAGTTTGAAAGGGGGAAACTCCTTTCCCTTGTTCAGTGCCTGATCCATGGCTCTTATTCTTGCGGCATCGGTGTTTGGCAGACGACGGTAGGGCATATCTCCGGAATAATTGTTGAAAACTTGTTAGCAATCTGTGCGAATATATGAATTATAAAATAAAATGCAATAGTATTCGCCTATGATTTTCAATACTTTTTACGAATTTTTTTTGATTCTGTTACATATATTGAAAACTCTGTTAATAATCAGAAGGAAATGTGTTGTCAACCATTGAAGAACATTTTGCATTACAGTTAAATAGCCGTATTTTTATTACTCATTTTGATAATAAAAACTAAAACAACAATAATATGTTTAAATCAGAAGTATACACAAAAAGGAGAGAAGCATTAAGAAGTTCCATGAAAGAAGGCCTGATCCTGATTTTGGGTAATGTGGATTCTCCCATGAATTATCCTGCCAATCCTTTCCATTTCAGGCAGGACAGTGATTTCCTTTATTTCTTTGGTCTCGATTTGCAGGGACTTGCAGGAATTATGGACATTGACAACGGCAGGGATTATATTTTCGGTGATGATGTTGAGGTTGATGATATTATCTGGATGGGACCACAACCATCAATACGCGAACTGGCAGCAAAAGCCGGGGTAAGGGATACCATGCCCAAGGATAAGCTGGCAACTTTTATTGACCAGGCAAGGTCGGCCGGGAGGAAGCTACATTTCCTGCCGCCCTACAGGGGTGAGAACAAGATGACACTGGGAGCCCTGCTAAAGGAAAACCCATGCCAGATGAAGTCAAAGGCCTCAGAGGAGCTCATCAAGGCAGTTGTTGCCCTGCGTTCCTATAAGGATGAAGATGAAATAAGTGAGATAGAGAAAGCTGCTGATATAGCTTATGATATGCATACCATGGCAATGAAGATGTGTAAGCCCGGGGTTAAGGAGCAGGAGATATTCGGAACTATCGAGGGAATAGCACTGGCAAAGGGGATGGGACCTTCATTCCCTATAATACTCAGTATAAACGGGCAGACACTTCATAATCATAACCATGATAATATTCTCACCGAGGGAAGGATGATGGTTGTTGATGGAGGAGCTGAAACAAACATGCATTACGCTTCAGATATTACACGGACAACACCTGTAGGGGGAAAATTCAATTCAAGGCAGAAGGAGATTTATGAGATTGTACTTGATGCCAATATGAAGGCAATACAAAGTGCGGGGCCGGGGAAATCCAACAGGGAGCTTCATCTCGAAGCCTGCCGGGTACTGGCTGCCGGATTGAAAGAACTGGGACTGATGAAGGGTGATATTGATGAGGCTGTGGCCAGCGGTGCCCATGCTTTATTTATGCCGCACGGACTGGGCCATATGATGGGACTGGACGTTCATGATATGGAAGGCCTTGGTGAGAATTATGTTGGTTATAACGACCAGGTAAAGAGAAGCGAACAGTTTGGCCT
>JAZBOI010000318.1:0-6861 GCA_036351095.1 Bacteroidales bacterium
AGCCTTATGTGGTCCATTATCCCTGGTATTTCGATATTGATGAGATCCTTAACAACATCCACGGTAATATCACCAGGCCCGATGCCCGTTCCACCGGTAGTGATGATAATATTGTATTTCCGGGAATATTCATTAAGGAGCTGGCGCAGTTGTGCTTTATCGTCAGGTATAATAATGTAAGTGGTCTCAAGGGTCCAGTCAATATCCTTAAAATAGCCTTCCAGCATCTGTTTTGCCTCCGGGCCGCTGAGATCTTCATACTCACCCCTGGAGGCCCTGTCTGAAAGAGTAATAATAAGCGCCCTGAAGCTGTCGGGTAATTCTGTCATTTCTTTGTTTTTTCAAGGAGGTGAACATTTGTTATAAGCATTTCCTTATCAACCGCTTTACACATATCGTAAACTGCCAGGAGTGCTACCGAGACTCCTGTCAGGGCTTCCATTTCAACGCCTGTCTTTCCATGGCTCTCAGCAATACATTCAACCTTCACTCCTGTTTTCTCCAGTGTTGCTGATACGCTCAGCCTGTTAAGTACTATATTATGACAGAGCGGAATGAGTCCTGATGTCTTTTTTGCTGCCTGCACCCCTGCTATCTCGGCCACTGTGAGTACATCTCCCTTTTTCATTTCATTTTTCCTGATGAGCTCCACTGTAGCAGGAAGGAGCTTTATTGAGCCGGCAGCCCTGGCCACCCTGGTGCTGTCAGGCTTGTTACCCACATTCACCATACGTGCCCTTCCCTGACTGTCGGTATGAGATAAATCTTTCATAATTATTTAGATAAGAATACAATCAAAGGTACTAATAAATCAGCCGCCTATATTATAAAAATGTCCATTATGGTTAACCGTTCCACAGGCGGGCTTATTCTCCAGGGCTTCTTTTATTGCCCGTTCAGCCCCCAGTTTTCGTACATCATATTCAAGATCATTGAAAAGGCATGGTTTTACTTTCCCGTCAGAAGTCAGCCTGAGCCTGTTGCACCTGGCACAATTGCCTCCTTCACCGCCTTCAACGACCCTGAATTCGCCTCGCTCAAGGTCCATTTGCCTGATATACCTTATTTCAAGTCCTTTACTCTCCGCATAGGAAGTCACCATCCTGGCATCAGGTTCATCCTTTGATTCTTTTACCACGCAATTAATCTTCACCGGTGCCAGCCCGTTTTCAATGGCGGCATCTATACCTTCCAGGGTATCATCAAGCCTGCCTCCCCTGGTTATCCAGGTATATTTAAAGGGGTCCATCGAATCGAGGCTTATATTGACCCTGTCGAGCCCTGCCAGGGCCAGTTGTTTTGCATATCTTTTAAGCAGTGTTCCATTGCTTGTCATAGAAAGGTCCTTTATACCTTTTATTCCTGCCAGCATCTCAACAAGGACAGGAAGATCTTTCCTCACCAGGGGCTCTCCTCCCGTCAGTCTCACCTTATCGATACCCATATCCACTGCCACACGGGTAAAGTTATATATCTCATCATAGCTCAGTATATCATCATGGCTGAGAAGCTTAATTCCTTCCTCCGGCATGCAGTAACGGCACCTCAGGTTACACCTGTCGGTAACCGAAATCCTGAGGTAATTTATTCGCCTGTTAGATCTGTCGTACATCAACTGTGTCTCCTTTTCTGATTTCACTTACTCCCACCGGTATTTTCATGATTCCCCATGCTGCAGGAAGGGCATTTATATGTGCCGAACCGTGGTATTCAACCGGGGTCACTGTCCCATCGCTCTCAAGTCTTACAGGTACCCACGCCATCCTGCGGGTCCGTTTGCGCGTATAGTCAACAGACAGCTTATACTTCCTTTCGCTTTCCGGTTTTTCAACACCCATTGCTCTCAATATCATAGGCCTGACGAATATTTCGAACTGGATGAATGAAGATACCGGGTTGCCAGGCAGTCCAAATACAAGTGCATCATCATGCACTCCGAATGTAGTTGGCTTACCCGGCTGCACTGCTATCCGGTCAAAGATAATATTCACTCCTGCCTTTTTCATTACTGCGGGTACCTCATCATAGTCACCCATGGACACTCCGCCGGTAAGCAGTACAATATCACATTCACTGACAGCTTTGGTGAGCATGTTCAGTGTGGGCTCTTCATCATCGGGAGCAATACCATAATAGACAGCTTCGCCCCCGGCCCTTATTGTCTGGGCTATTAACTGGTAGGCATTGCTGTTCCGTATCTGTGCAGGTCCGGGTTTATTCTGAGGCTCCACCAGTTCATTACCTGTACTGATCACAGCTACGAGGGGACGTTGTTTGACGGCAACTTCTACTGCTCCCACGGTCGCCATTACGGCAATATCCTGGGGTACAATAATTTTCCCTGCTTTAAGGACGGTATCCCCGGCCCGTATATCCTCACCCAGTTTAGCAATATTATCCTTGCCAGCCTTACCTGTAAATTTTACCCTGCCATCCTTTTCCTCGGCATCTTCAACCATAAAAACCCAGTCAGTTCCTTCGGGCATGGCAGCGCCGGTCATTATCTTAACACACCTGCCCTCTCCTACCGGTTCAGATGCCACCTGTCCGGCCGCCACCACCTCGTTTATTACAAGTTCCCTGCCAAGATCCTCCCTCCGGCATGCATAGCCATCGACAGCAGTTTTATTAAAAGGGGGCATATCGATGTCGCTTATAATATCTTCAGCCAGAACCCTTCCGAGGGAATCCGTGAAAGGAACAGATTCAATATCTTTTTCAGGTTTATATTTATCTGTTATTGCTAGAGCTTCTTCGTGCGAAATCATAGTCCTGATTGTTTTATATAAGCTTCAGTTCACCGGGTGAAAACGACAAAAATACCTCTTGTCCGGGAATTAATGACAATTGTTCAAAAAGCTTATTGCTTACCAGCACGTGAAAAAGATCACCTGCATCAACAAAAACTTCGTAACCGTTTTCTGCCCTGTTGAGTTCCGAGACTTCACCTTTAATACAATTAACACAGTTATTTTGTTTCCCGGGCGACAGCTTTATTGAATCGCTCTTTAATATAAGCAGACCTTTCTCCGGGTAGTCGCCTGCAGGCAAAATAAATTTCAGTTTATCTGATATGGCAACTTTACCGCCATTCCCATCCTCAATCCTGACAGGGAAAAAGTTTCTTATCCCGGCAAAGCGTGCAACAAATTTATTTACCGGTTCCGAGAACACTTTATCAGGTGTCCCTGTCTGCAATATTTTTCCGTTGTGTATAACCCCCACCCTGTGAGCCAGGCGTATAGCCTCGCCGTAATCATGGGTTACGTGCATTATTGTCATTCCCAGGTCATTAATTTTCCTGAGGAGTCTTCTTACATCATCCCTTAGTGTAGCATCAATAGATGCCATTGGTTCGTCCAGCAGGATAATATCGGGTGATGTTACCAGTGTACGAGCCACTGCAACTCTCTGCTTTTCTCCTCCCGACAGATCATCAGTCTTTCGGTCAAGCAGATGACTGATGTTCACATTTTCTGCCATTTTCCCAACCATAAACCGTATCTCCTTGCGTGGCAGGTGTTTTATCCTGAGCGGGTAGGCAATATTCTCATAAACAGTAAGATGGGGGAAGATCGCAAAATCCTGGAAGACCATCCCTATTTTCCTGTTCTGTATCTTTTCCCCTGTTATATCTTTTTCATTGAGAAAAATGCTCCCGCTGTCAGGTGATTGCAGTCCCGCAATAATTTCCAGCAATTGTGATTTGCCTGCTCCGGAGCGCCCGAGTAAAATAAAATATTCCCCCTCCCGTATCTGCAGGTTAATATTCATCAGCTTAAAGCTACCGTAGGATTTTGATATGTCTCTCAGTTCAAGCATTAATTATTATTCACCTTCACTTTAAGCAGGTTATTATTGGCCCTGCCTGAAAAAACCCGTATAAGTATAAAAATTACCAGGGCCACCAGTATAAAGAATACGGAAGCCGGCCTGGCATAAGACAAACCAAACTGGTTGAAGCGTTCATATATTAAAACGGGGGCGGTCATTGGATGGTAGGCAATGATTACAATAGCCCCGAATTCGCTCATCCCCCTGGCAAACATCATTATAAATCCCGAAGCTATATTCCTCCAGGTCAGGGGCAATGATACAGTAAAAAACATCCTCACAGGAGAAGCCCCCAGGTTCATGGCAGCCTTTTCCAGTCGTACCGGTACAGCTGCAAAACCGTCTCTGGCTGCATTAATAAGGAATGAGAGGCTCACAAAAGCCATGGCCAGGGCGATGCCTATGGGATTACCCACCAGGTTAAGTCCTATTAAATCAGCAACTTTCCCCAGTAAGCCGTCACGTGATATAAAACCCAGCAGGGCTATGCCGGCAGCAGAGTGGGGAAGAACAACCGGCAGGTCTATAAGTCCCTGGACCACTCTTTTACCTGGGAAGTCGTACCTTGCCATCAACCATGCCAGGGGTATTGCCATAAATGCAAATACCAGCGTAGCCATGAAAGCTACAGAGAGTGTAAGCCATACACTATCCTGCACCTCTTCGTCCTTTACTGTCTGGAAAAACTCGGAAGGCGACGTATCTATCACCATCCCTACAAGGGGTGCCAGTATGAACAGGAGTACCAGTGAGGAAAGTACCAGTATTATCCAGTGAAATGTGCTGCGTGTATCCATTTAATAACTGCTCTTTTGGCCTGAATGGTTATGAACAGGCTTGCATATCGGCAAAAATAGAAATTTTACTTCAAATGGCAGAATATTACATGTTAAAGAATTGCATCAGCCTGTCAGGTATGTTAGTGGCCGGACCTTCAAGGTGCAGGTCCAGGGGTGTCTGGCCGTTCTCCCGGATTATGGACCTGCCTTCTTCACCCAGGAAATAGTGCAGGAAATCGATCGCAGCTTCCCTGTTTGGTGCATCATTGAGCAGGGTAATGCCGTATATCATGCTGCTTCCTTTTATTTCAATGGTCTCACCCGGCCTGTCTCCTGTAATATCCACACTCACGGTATTATAAAGATCTTCAAAAGAAGGATCAGAAAGGTTTATCTCGGGAGGGAGACTTATATAATCGAGACCATGCTGTTCACAAACAGATTTATACTGGACGATATAATCAAGTGCACTGGTTTCCATAAGTGCAACCAGGTCAACCTCCTTTGGACGTACCATATTCAGATCCTTGGCCATCAGTGTTTCGGTCAGACCCTCCTGTTCATAGTAGTCTTCAGCCAGCTTGAACATCATTACGCTACGGTAACCGCAGGGGTCGGCATTAGGATCAGACCTGCCGTATACCACATCATTTCGGGACAGTATATCATACCAGTTATCCTGGTTTATCTGCCCGGTATATTTGGATTTGTCGTGCTGTGCAATAACCAGTTCATTGCTGGCGAACCATATATTCCAGTCGCTATAGTCCGGCATAAGAAATTTTTCAATCACCTTGTGATCTGCTGAAGCCATAATATCACAGGGCTTGTTCAGCTCGGTTATCTTACGGGCACAGGCCACGCTTCCTGCTCCCTCGAGCTTAATATCGATACCGGGGTTCATTTTCATATATTCACCGGCTGCCTCTTTCAGGGGGACAGAGAGGCTCCCGGCATGGAAGATTATTATTTCAGTCTTATCGCTCCTGCCGCATGATTCAAGGACTATGAAAGGGATTAGCAGCAGTACTGCTAATTTTCTGTAAATCTTTTTCATCAGCCTTATTTATTAATACTCCAGAAAAATTTCCTGGTAACTTCTTTCATTGAGCTGTTGAACTGATTTATGAGTTCATTATAGGCATTGACCAGTTCATTACCTTCCCCGGTAAGCTCGGTATGACCGCCATCAGCTCCCCCACGGTGTTTCTCAACCAGGGCAAAGCCAAGCTTTTCCTCCACTTCTTTGACTATCCCCCATGCTTTACGATAACTAATTTTCATTTCAGCTGCTGCCGAGGCCAGTGATCCTGTTTTCCTGACGGCATTCAGGAGTTCAAAACCTTCAGGGTTGAGAATTTTCTCATCATCCAGGGTTTCAAGATTGATCTGGTATTTAAGGAATACATTATAATATTTTGAACCTTTGGGACCTGCCATATTTCATATTTTTTCATTAATAATGCTTTAACAGCCGGGGTCAGGCACTTACTCCGGGGCCCTTGCGAGCGACCGGCGGAGATCCGTTCCATTGATATGGCGGCAGCTACCCGGAGATCCTGTCCGGTACTTACACCGGGACCCTTGCAGGCGACCGGCGGAGATCCGTTCCATTGATATGGCGGCAGCTGCCCGGAAATCCTGTCCGGCACTTACACCGGAACCCGCACCGGAAAACGGACCCTTCATTTTTTCCCGGTATAAACAGTTTATTTATACAGGCACCTGTAAGCTGTGGGTTCCTTTACCTTTACCTTAAAGCTGCTGTCCTTATCAACGATGAATGTCTCTCCTTCCCTGTAATCTTTCCAGCCTGCCTCACCGGGCAGCTCTACTGTAAGCATTCCGGAAACAACCTTCATATGCTCAACTGAAGAGGTATTGAATTCATATTCACCGGGAGCCATCAGTCCTACTGTAGCCGGACCTTCTTCATTCTCATAGGCAATGGATTTCACCCTGCCGTCAAAATATTCATTTACTTTAAACATTATTTGAGAGTTTTTCTTATTATATATATGTTAAAATGATATACAAATTTATGATTTTATTGCATTTTAAAATATGTAAAAACTAAGCCTATTTCAAAATACTTATATAAGCCAGTTTTGCTCCTTTAAGATGCCTGTCGCCAAAGAAGTCGGCTCCCGGGTGCACAATAAAACGGCCATCCTCACTATCCGGCTCATCAAGCAGTAACACCTCGGCCATATCAGTACGGTTAAGTATTTCAGACAGGGTAAATACC
>JAZBOI010000319.1:0-2059 GCA_036351095.1 Bacteroidales bacterium
GTATTGTCCTTGTGATGAAGTATCCGGTACTCTGTGTGCCCGCCTTCCCTCGCCAGGTCATACCTTCCGTTACTGTCGCGGTCAAATTTAACACCCATGTCTATAAGCTCCTTTATCCTGTCCGGTGCTTCGCTCACCACCATCCTTACAACTTCTTCCCTGCAGAAACCATGGCCTGCATTAATGGTGTCCTCAACATGCTTTTCAAAGCTGTCCGGGTGATACATTACCGAGGCAATACCTCCCTGCGCATACTTTGTATTGCTTTCATCCAGTTCAACTTTTGAAATAAGGCAGACCTTTCCTTTCTCAGCTGCCTTAAGTGCAAATGATAAACCTGCCATACCGGAACCGATAACGAGAAAATCCGCTTTCTTTACCATCACAGAATATATGAAGAATAATGAGTAAAAGTACAAATATAGCTAATACGGTCAAGCTTTTAAATGAAATTGTAAAAGCAAAGTTTTTGGACTATTTTTGCCGGACATATTGAAACACAGCAAGAATGTTAAAAGAAGATTTATTCAGGAACCTGATAGCACACTGCAAGGAATACGGTTTTATTTTCCAGTCGAGTGAAATATATGATGGCTTAAGTGCAGTTTATGATTACGGTCAGAACGGTGTTGAGCTTAAAAATAATATCAAAAAATACTGGTGGGACAGTATGATATTACTTCATGAAAATATTGTGGGACTGGATTCAGCCATTTTCATGCATCCCAAAACATGGAAAGCATCAGGCCACCTGGATGCCTTTAATGATCCCCTGATAGATAATAAGGATTCCAGGAAAAGGTACAGGGCCGATGATCTGATAGAGGAGCATCTTGAAAAACTTGAAGGCAAGATCAATAAGGAAATAGAAAAGGCAAAAAATAGATTCGGTGATTCGTTTGATGAACATATGTTCAGGGAAACAAACCCAAGGGTTAAGGCTAACCAGGAAAAAATTGATGAGCTGAACAGCAGGTTTGTCAGGGCAATGAATGACACTGACCTGCCCGAACTGAAGCAGATAATCCTTGATTATGAAATAGCATGCCCGGTATCGGGAACAAGGAACTGGACGGATGTGAGGCAGTTCAATCTTATGTTCTCAACAGATATGGGTTCAACCTCCGATGGCGCCATGAAAGTGTACCTGAGGCCTGAAACAGCACAGGGCATTTTCGTAAACTATATAAATGTCCAGAAAACAGGCAGGATGAAACTTCCTTTCGGCATAGCACAGATAGGAAAAGCTTTCCGGAATGAGATCGTGGCCCGCCAGTTCATTTTCCGCATGAGGGAGTTCGAGCAGATGGAGATGCAGTATTTTGTTAAACCAGGCACTGAAAATGAATGGTTCGAACACTGGAAAAAGGTAAGGATGAAATGGCATAGAGCGCTAGGACTGGGAGACGGGAACCATCGCTTCTATGACCATGAAAAGCTCGCTCATTATGCCAGCGCCGCCACAGATATTGAATTTAATTTCCCCTTTGGTTTCAGGGAAGTGGAAGGGATACATTCGAGAACCGATTTCGACCTTGGCCAGCACCAGGAATTCAGTGGCAAAAAACTGCAGTATTTCGATCCTGAAACAAATGAATCATTCGTTCCCTACGTAGTGGAAACATCGCTGGGACTGGACCGTATCTTCCTGCAGATAGTATCTGCCGCCTACCACGAAGAAGAGATTGTGAAAGAAGATGGTTCAACTGACAGCAGGGTGGTCTTCAGATTGCCTCCAGTACTGGCGCCTGTTAAACTGGCTGTTCTGCCCCTGGTAAAAAAAGACGGATTGCCTGAAATATCCAGAAGGATAATGAACGACCTTAAATATGATTTCAATTGCCAGTACGAAGAGAAAGATTCAATTGGGAGAAGGTATCGCAGGCAGGATGCCATAGGCACACCTTATTGTATCACCATTGATCACCAGACCACCGAAGACAATACCGTTACTATCAGGTATCGCGACAGCATGAAGCAGGAAAGAGTACAGGTGGACAAACTGAGAAGTATTATTGCCGATAAGGTGGATATGAGCAGCTTCCTGAGAAAACTCGAC
>JAZBOI010000320.1:0-5444 GCA_036351095.1 Bacteroidales bacterium
CCTTGGCAAGGTCGTGCTCTACCAACTGAGCTATTCCCGCTTTTGTGAATGCAAAAATAACACTTTTTTAAAACATGCAAAAAATATTTATACCAGCTCTGTTTATTCAGAATAGTTTATAAAGCCGCCCGTAAGCCTCGTAAGGGCAGCTCCCGTGGCTATAAGATTATAAACATCCTGTATCTGCTGGTAGGCAGCATTAAGATAAATAAGCTGTATATCGCGA
Source organism: Bacteroidales bacterium (assembly GCA_036351095.1). GTDB lineage: Bacteria > Bacteroidota > Bacteroidia > Bacteroidales > VadinHA17 > UBA9300. The sequence goes on from JAZBOI010000320.1 coordinate 227, forward strand.
TAATTGAAGGAGTTAATGGCTCCTGACCTGAACTTATCCCCGGAAATCTGTACATTCATCTCTGCCGCCTCAAGATTCTCGCCGGCGATATACAATAACTCCTTCTGTACTTCATACCGGTCAAACAGACTTAAAAGCTGGTTACTGAGACTCTTCTTTAACTCTTCCTCCTCAATGCCTGCAATGGATTCATTGATCCTCGCAACTTCAAGAGCCCTGTCGCGCAAGCCTCCCTGGTAAATATCATAGCTGAGAGTTATATTGCCATAGGTGGAAAAGCTGCTACCCGATCCGGCAGACGGACTAAGGGTATTTCTGTTGTCCAGTCCTGCCGAAAGGCTCAAAGAAGGATAATAAGAGCTTCTTGCCAGCCCGGTGCTGTTCTTAGAGAGCATGATATTGATATACTGGTTCCTGAGAACGCTGTTATCAGCCATCATCCTGTCAAGTAAATCGGACAATACGTAATCCACCGTGTCGGCCATGAATTCTTCAGTGAATATCCAGGTCTCCTGGCTGTCCTCACCCATGATAAAATCAAGGTTCCTGATAGCGTTGCGGTAATTCACTTCCTGGTTCATAAATGCAGCCTTATCACTCAGGTAATTATTCTTTGCCTGCAAAACATTATATGTCACAGAATTACCTATTTCCTGCCTTGTTCTTTCATATTCATACCTGTCTTCGGAAAGACTCATAACAGTAGAAAGCACTTTCAGCAGCTCCTGCTGAAGCAGCACATTATAGTATCCAAGTATAACATCTTCAATGGTGTTTTCAATAAGCACAGCCGTCCTTCCTTCCGAGAGCCTCTCAAGCTGCGTAAGCCTGTCCTTTGTCAGGTTTACCCTGAACCCGTCAAATATAGTCCAGCGCAGGCCAAGACCGGCATTAATGTTCGAACTTAAGAGGTCATCGCTGATATTATAGTTATTGTTGCCTGAAAGAGTGAAGCCTATTGAAGGCATACGGCCGGCATTTGCCCAGTTATTGTTTATTCCTGCTATATCCGCCTCGGCCCTGCTGATGCGAAGTCCGAAATTATTTTCCAGGGCAAGGGATATTGCATCTGAAAGGCCAAGCTCCCTGTCCTGGGCAAAAAGACCCGGAGCAAGCAGTAAAAAGCTTAATATTGTTATTATTTTTCTCATTTCTGATATACTATACTTCCATTACCAGTTCATCTTCTTCACCATTCTTCTCGTATTCCCTTCTGCGCCTCAACTGGACGATGGCTGACTCAACATCTTCCCTGGCCGGACTTATGCCTGTCCAGAGCTTCCTGATAAGAACATTCACATCATTCAATAACATTATCAGCACAGGGAAGAATATCAGTATGAACACCGTTCCAATAGCCACACCGTAAGCCAGGCTTATGGCCATAGGTACAAGGAACTGTGCCTGTGCACTTTTCTCAAGTATCAACGGGAAGAGGCCTATCGTTGTCGTTATGGAGGTCAACAGTATTGGCCTGAGCCTGGATTTGCCGGCTCCTATGACAGCATCCCTGACCTTCTTTCCTTCCAGTAATAAGCCATTATATTTGGAAAGAAAAACTATTGCATCATTGATAATGACACCCGTAAGAGCCACCATACCCCAGAGGCTCATTATTGAAAGCGGCTTGCCATGTATGCCGTGCCCCCAGAACACACCGAGCATTGAAAGAGGTATCATGAAAAGTATGATTATAACCTTGCTTGTGCTCCTGAAAAGCAGGAGCATCAGCATTATGATAACTATAAAGGCGATACCGAAATAATAGGTGGCTTTTGATATTGCTTCATTGCTGCTTTTGCTCTGGCCCTGGAACATATACCTGACCCCGGGGTACTGGGAAAGCACATCCGGCAATATTTCTGTTTCTATCTGTTCAAGTATCTCGGGAACGGGGGCATAGGGGTCAACTGTCTCGGCCTCAACCCTTATCTCACGTGACCCGTTAAACCTCCTGATAGACACAGGGCCTCTCTCAAGGTGGTAATCTGCCAGTTCAACAAGTGGATACTCTCCCTGTGCTGTCTTTATCTTCATATTCTCCATCTGCCCCAGTGTAAGGCGGTCGTCCTTGGGGTACCTGACCCAAACCCTGAGCTCATCCCTGCCTTCCTGCAGCCTCTGTGCCTGGCCACCATAGAAACCCTGGCGTACCTGCCGTGCTATGGATACCTCGTCCAGTCCCAGGAAGTAGGCTTTTGGCTTGAGATCAAGCCTAACCTCCTGCTTACCCAGGGCTATATTTTCATTTATGTCTTTAAGCTGGGGCATCTCCTTCATCCTGGCCATCAAATAGTTTTTTGCCTGGTCCAGCTCTTCAAGGTTTCTTGACATCAGCCCCACTGATACGGGGGATCCCCACCTGTTCCTTCCTCCCACCGTATATTTACTTGCCTCGGGTACCGGACCTATCTTCATCCTTACCATGCCGGCAATATCGAAGCCCGTAAGAGGTAGTCCTTCCAGGTCGCGGGGATACACACCCAGGCTACCCGCGTGGGATCCGGACTCCTGTCCGCTGAAAGCGCTGCCAATATTCTTATTGACTGTTTCAATAATATCATCTGACATGCCCAGGTTCTTTTTCAGATCTTCATTTACTTCCCACACAGCTGCTTCGAACCTGTCAAGAACCTCTCTCGTTTGTGCCATACCATCACCTGGCGTAAAGGCTACATTAACAGAGAAGTTGTCGAAATCAACCGTAGGGAAGAAAGTATTCTTTATATGGCCTCCTATGAAAAGTCCTGCAGTCACAAGGAAGAGGGCTACCGGTACACCAATGACAGCATGCCTCCATTTAATCAGCCACCCCAGCATATAATGATAAATATCGTCCCTCATCCATATGATGAACCTTTCGAAATACTTCTTTATACCTTTTGTTCTCTTTACCAGCCTTTCCCTGTTCAGCACCTTCTTATTGCCAAGGTGAGCGGGAAGGATAATAAAAGCTTCTATCAGTGAAAAGAAAAGGGCAAAAATAACGACCAGGGACAGCTGCATCATCATTTCCATATTGGTGCCCGAGAGAAAGAGCAGGGGTGCAAATGCCACCATGGTGGTTGTCACCGAGGTGAGAACGGCCGGAAGTACTTCCATAGTACCATCCACTGCAGCCTTCATAGGACTTTTACCTTCCTCGAAGTGTACAAAGATGTTTTCCGCCACCACTATTCCGTCATCAACGAGTATACCAATAACCAGCAACATACCCATCAGGGAGATCACATTGATAGTAATGCCATTCATATTTGCCAGGATGAACATACCCAGGAAACTGAAAGGAATACCGAATGAAACCCAGAATGAAAGCCTTGTATTAAGGAAGAGGGAAAGGGCAATAATAACAAGTGCCAGTCCCATAACACCATTGCCCGTAAGTAGCTTGAGCCTGCTCTGCAGTATATCGTAGAAAGCCCTTCTCACTCCCATCTCCACGCCAAGATCCCGGTCATTGAACTCCTCCATATAGGAAGTAACGTATTCGGTTATCTCCTGGAGATCTTCCTCGGGAAGCTTGTCGATGCTTATCGAGGCTGCAAGCTTGCCGTTTACGTATGATTCATTGGGGGTATCTGCAAATTTTTTCTTGACAATACCTATATCGTTTATCCTGAGGTAGCTTCCGTCCTCTTTGGCACCCACGATGATATTACCCAGCTTATCTGTGCTTGTGCTTCTTGACCTCAGCCTGATCAGCAGTTCTTCTTCGGCTGATTTGATTTCGCCACCCGACACATCCTGGTTGTTATTCTGTATTGATCTTATAATATCATCAAATGATAACTCATATCTCATGAGCTGTTCTTCTGACACCTCAACCGATATTTCCGGCTGGGGGAAGCCTGACAGGGATATCTGGCTTACCACACCAGAATTAAGCAGGTCCTCCTCTACTCTCTGGGCATGCTCCTTCAATGCCATAAGGCTTATATCATACCCCTCTGCTGCGCTTATGGTAAGAAACATGGCAAAGGCCCTTGAGCGCTGCTTTGAAACAATAGGCCTCTCAGCAGCCGAGGGCAGGGAAGAGATGCCATCAACGGCATTTTTTACCTCCAGGAGTATTTCATCAATGGGATATTCACCAGTTGTTTCCACTCTAACCGTAGACCTGTTCTCAACCGATGTGCTGTTAATTTCCTTAACCCCGATCAAACCCCGTACTGCCTCTTCTATCCTTGATGTAACACCTTCCTCCATCTCAACGGGGGAAGCGCCGGGGTAAAAGACAGATATGCTTATAATCCTGCTTTCCGTTTCAGGGAAGAAGGACCTGTTCATTGATGAAAAGCTGAAAGCGCCCAGCAGCACAATAATGACTATCAGCACATTGGCATAGACAGGATATTCAACAAACTTCTGTATTATCTTTCTCATTTCACTTCAAGCTAATTATTTAACAGCCACTCCTGTTGTTGCTCCACCACCTTTGGTCTCTTCATCATTTTCACCACCTGCCTTCTCATTTTCAGCCATGCTATCCTGCACGGGCATGTTAATATCCGTTCTGACCATTGTCCCTTCCTGCACATTCACCAGTGGTTGAGTAACCAGAACCTCACCTTCTTCAACACCCCTGAAAACAAGGGTTCTTTCATTAAGTTTCAAAATATCTATGGTGCGTTTTTCAAGCCGGTCATTGTTAACCACAAAAACCTGGTCGGTATTAAATACGGCATTCCTGGGTATTTCCATTGTTTCCTCGATATTATGCCCGGGAAAGGTGGCGACAAGATATTCCCCGTTGAGCAAGGGCCTGTCTTTCTTACTTTCAAGACGGATAAAAACTGACTGGGACTGGGTAGCCTCATCAATAAATGATCCTTTTCTTATTACTTCTCCCCTGAATTCAGACTGATCATCAGGGCGTACAACCACTACCTCGTCTCCCTTGTTTATCCACATGGCATCGGCCCTTTTTACGGGGACTTCAAGTTCCAGGACATCGGTCTGGATGGCATGGGCCACCCTGCCCCCTGTGTTGGTATATGAGCCGGCTTCAAGGAATACATCTGAATAGCTGCCATTAAAAGGAGCATAGATATTATGCCTCTTCAGCCTCAGCTCATCCCTCCTGATAGCATAATATTCATCCAGAACATTCCTGCTGGCCATGAAAACTTTCAGCTTTTCATTATTAATTTCAGGCATTGGCGGAAGATCTTCGTAAATGTTCACCGCGTTAAAAAAGTCAGTGAATAGCTTTTCATAA
>JAZBOI010000321.1:0-3094 GCA_036351095.1 Bacteroidales bacterium
CAATGGTAAGATTAACGAGTCAACATATGTTGCGGCAACCTTTGTCGAGTTGCTTCATACGGCAACCCTGGTACATGACGATGTGGTGGACAATGCAAAAGAGCGACGCGGTGCATTATCTATCAATGCATTATGGAATTCAAAGATAGCCGTTCTTACCGGTGATTACCTGCTTTCACAGGGACTCCTGATCAGTATAGAAAAGAACAGGTTTGACATGCTGGAAATAATGAGTGAAGCGGTACAGTCAATGAGTGAAGGAGAACTGCTGCAACTGCAAAAATCGCGTAAACTGAACATTACAGAAGATGTATATTTTGATATTATAAGGATGAAAACAGCATCCCTTATTTCTGCCTGCACAGCCTGCGGTACAGTATCTGTAACGGATGATGCAGATAAAATCAGGCTGATGAAAGAGCTGGGAGAAAACATAGGAATAGCCTTCCAGATAAGAGATGATCTTTTTGACTACCAGGATAACGGTCTTACCGGCAAATCAGCCGGCAACGATATTATAGAAAAGAAAATGACACTGCCTCTCATTCATGCCCTGCAGGAAGCACGCTCTCCTGAAAGCAGAAGAATACTCAATATCATGGGAAGCAAAAAGAAAAGCTCGGCTGAAATCAGGGAGGTTATAGATTTTGTCGTGAAAAACGGGGGTACGGAATATGCAAATGATATGATGATTAAATACAGGGACAAGGCATTTGCCATTCTTGATACATTCCAGGACAGTGATATGAAAAATTCCATGAAGGAATTTATAACCTTTACAACTTCGAGGGCAAAGTAATTGGGCTCAAAACCCGGCGGTGTTTAAAAAGTTGATAAAGTTGATAAGGCTTATAAAGTTTTTCAGTCTTGCAAAAATTCTGTAAAAATATTATAGGTGTTGATCAGTTGGCTTACTGACTGGAAAAAGACCCCTGATCAGACTCTTTACCCGGCCCTTAGCTTTAGCCTGGCCCGAAAACTTATTTCTCCCCGGGTTAAAACCTCCGCAGAACTCCTCCTAAGGGCACATATTCAATAAGATAGCGCCATTTATTACGTGCACAAAAAATCCAGTCATTCAGGAAGAATTCCGGATAAAATCAAGTATTATGGCTGCTTTTTGCCTGCCAATAAGATTTTCAAGCTCATCGCGGGTAGCTGATTTTAGTTTAGCCACCGATCCGTAATTTTTCAAAATCCGGTCTTTTGTTTTCGGACCTATCCCTTTGATTTCATCCAGGGACGATTTTGTCATACCACTGCTTCTTTTGTCACGGTGAAAATTTATGCCAAAACGGTGGGCTTCATTTCTGAGGTTCTGAATTATTTTAAGGCTTATCGAATTCTTATCTATGTAAAGGGGGACAGGATCGCCCGGGAAATAAATTTCCTCGAGTCTTTTAGCAATACCAATAAGTGTTACCCTGCCACGTATTCCAAGACTTTCGAAGCTTTTCACAGCTGCATTAAGCTGTCCCTTACCCCCGTCAATTATTACCAGGTCTGGCAGCGCGCTGTCCTCGTCCATCATTCGCCTGTACCTTCTGAAAACGACCTCTTCCATCGAGGCATAATCATCAGGACCCTTAACCGTCTTAATATTATAATGCCTGTATTCTTTTTTTGACGGCCTGGCATTTCTGAACACAACACAGGCTGCCACAGGGTTTGACCCCTGAATATTTGAATTGTCGAAACATTCGATATGCAGCGGAAGAGAAGGCAGGTGCAGATCCTCCTTCAGCTTCTCGAGGTTTTGCCTGCTGCGGTCAAGTGGTGATTTATCAGTGCTTTTTTTCCGGTTCAGCCTGTATATACGGGCATTCTTTTCCGACAGTTCAAGCAATTTCTTCTTATCTCCCTTCCGTGGAATAGTGTACCTGAGGTTTTCTATCTTTATGTCCGGCATTATTCCAAGTATAATTTCAGGTGCGCTGCTTGAATGCCGCTCCCTTAAGTCCGTGATAGCCAGGGATATAAGCTCCTCGTTCTTTTCTTCTATTCTTTTTCGCAGTTCAATCGTATGGGTCTGCACAACAGCTCCACGTATGATTTTCAGATAGTTAACATATATCCTGTCATCCTCCTCATTCATTCCGAAAACATCGGCATCACGGATCTTTGGATTTACAACCGTTGAACGGCTGCTGTACTTTTTCAGTATTTCGAGCTTCTCCTTGATTACATGGGCTTCTTCGTACTTCAGCTTTTCGGCATAGGTCTTCATCAGATCCTTAAGATACCTGCTTACTGTATGAATGTTTCCCTTAAGTATTTCCTTAACCTGCCTTATTGATTCATCATAATCCTCTTCAGCCTGTTTACCCTCACACGGTCCGAGGCAATTACCCAGATGATATTCAAGGCATACCCTGTATTTACCAGAAGATATATTCTCCCTGTCAAGCTTATATGAACAGGTTCTGAGCGGGTATAGCTGTTTAATCAGATCAAGCAGGGTGCGCACCATTACCACCGAGGTATAGGGTCCGTAATAGACCGAGCCGTCCCTCACTACATTTCTTGTCATAAAGACCCTGGGGAAATGCTCATCCTTCACACATATCCAGGGAAAAGTCTTATCGTCTTTCATCAGCACATTATACCTGGGCTGATGTCTTTTGATAAGGTTATTCTCAAGCAGCAGGGCCTCCGATTCAGATTCAACGACCGTATGGCCTATACCGGTAACCCTTGCCATCATCACCTTTGTCTTTCCCGTCAGTGAGCGGCTGAAATATGATGCCACCCTTTTCCTGAGGTTCTTAGCCTTGCCCACATAGACCAGCTTTCCCCCTTTATCATAAAAGCGGTAAACACCCGGGCTGTCGGGCAGATTACGGGCAATATTTCTCAGATCAGCCATAGGGCAAAAATAAGGACAAAAGCTATAAGTAAAAAGTAAAATACAGGGGAGGTCTTATTTTGGAAAGGTTTCCATTAAGGTATAAAGAGGTCGGTAAACTCAAATTTCTTACCGTCAAACAGTCCCCTGTCGCTTAACTTAAGTTCCGGTATCACAAGCAGCGCCATAAAGGACAGAGTCATAAAAGGTGACTTCAGGCTACAGCCCATATCTCCCACCATATCAGAC